>NZ_JAZHOC010000015.1:0-17964 GCF_036553575.1 Methylobacter sp. Wu1
ATGACATTACTATCTGTCATGGCGGTGTTTTCCTTATGTTGATGGTTGATCTGGCGAGATCTACCAACAGGTTACACCGCTTCCTTCTCTAAGTCATACACCAGAAATGAGTATAGCTCCTTTCAGGCCAGGATAAGCCTGGGCAAAAAGAGTGCGGTACTCCTCAATGGCCATGACCCGCTGAGTCAAAAGATGCCACACTAGAGGCAAATTGCCGGCGGCGGCCGCATCCGCCACTTCATTTTCACCGGCTTGTCCGGCCATTTCCGTATTGGAGGTAGGAGGAAAAGCCGCCTGTGCGGAAAGCGCATTGTCCACGCCCAGCAGGAATGCATCGCCTGCCGGCGTTCTGAAGCCGCTTGGCGCAGTGCTGTCTTGTTCAACGCGCCCATCATGGAATATGCGGACAAATTCACTCGCGCCCAGGTTAAACACGAATGGTGCATTGCGTGGCACGCGTTCGTGTATGGCGTCACTGCCGGTTCCTGTGTCACGCATGATGCCCAACCCTTTGCCGCCCTCGCCCACGCCTAACGACAGACCGTCTCCGGTAGCAGCCAGGGGATGATGACATGTGGCGCACGAGGTATTTTTGTTGCCTGACAAAATCTTGTCGTAAAACAGAAATTTGCCCAATTGCTCTTTGGCCGCGTTCCTGGCCGGAAAGCCGGCGTCATTGGCGGGGACGGCAAAAGTTAAAGACGGAGTCAAAGCCGATAGCACGAGCGGAACGGCGGAAACCATGGTCTTCAGTTTTAATCGGGAAGATAAAGCAAAATGTATCATCGTAATCTATCCGTTATTGTTAGTAGAACTGCCATGAATGTGCGAGGGATACATTACATAACCGAATAGACTGATGAATTTGATTAGTTTAGTAATGCATAATTCGCATTACTAGATTAAGCAAGCTCTATACCATAATAAATAAAACGATATAAAACAAATGCAATATTGAAATATGCCGGGGAAATATTAATAAAACAGGTTAAATGCCTTATCCATAATAAGGGATTTAACCTGTTTTTTTCGTTGGGTTTTCTAATCTATAGCCTGGCTTTAAAAATGAATGGAGCTTTTAAACAAGGTCAGATTTATTGATTAATAACCTTATGCCGCCAAAAATATAAGCTGTTGCACGTGTATTTAATAATGGTCGCTGTGGTAATAAGGCGCGCTGTAATAAGTGCCGCTCTGGCTGTGCTTTAAAGCGCCCGTGCTTTCCAGATAATAGTAAGCTCCGGCTGCCAGCAACAATGCGGTCAGTACCGCAAAGCCGATTTTCCACCAGCTGTATGGGCGCTCTCCCTGAACCTCGCCGGTGCGGCCATTGATGACGAACCGGTAGGATTTGTTCCGGTAGCGGAACGCGGCGGACCAGACCGGCAACAGGCAGTGCTTGTAGGTTGTGGCGCTATGACGCGTTCGAACCTGATGAATCCGTTGATGGTCGCCGCCGATGTCATAGGCGATGTCGCGGTAGATAACATTGTCCATGACCTGCTTGGCATGGTCGAAGCCCTCGTTCAGATCGACCTGATAAAACTCGCTGCGGAAACCGCTCAGATAGTTTTCGTCATAAGGGATCAATTGCTCCAGATCCCAAGGTTGCAAGGCGTCCAGAATCTTGCGCGGCATTGACTTGCTGGCGCCGATCAGCACGTCATCGAAAAACCGGTTCACATGGCCGCTGATCGGCGTCCAGTGAATTTTCGGCACGCGTCTGGTTTCCGTAACGACTTCGTTATTGCGCGTTACCTGAACCTGCTCTTCAACATAATAGACATCGCCGCGTTCGCCGACATAATCCGTCTCCGTGTCACTGTCAAACGTCCAGTAAGGCAGATAGACGCCGGTCAGTTTGGACTCGCTGCGCGCATATTTCTTGACGGCGTTGGGTGCAAACCACAAGCCGTCGATCCAGCGCCGGAACCGCTGGCGCGCTTCGGATTCGTTAATGCGGAACGGCAGCAGCGATTTCGGCTGTATGGGCTTGCTTTGCGTGGTGGCGGTAACGATCGGCGAGCCGCAGAAAGGGCATTCGCCGGCGTGAATGTTGGACTCAAACTGGAAACTGGCGCCGCATTCGTTGCAATGAACCTGCGGCTTGGCCGCCGCCTCCGTGCGAGGTTCCGACAGCCGCCTCAGGGCTTCCTGCAGGTCGTATTCTTCAATGACGCCGGCGCGGTATTCAATATGATTTTCAAAGCCGCAGTAATCGCAGATCAAATGCGTCGTGCCAGGGGCGTATTTGAGCACGGCTCCGCACTGCGCGCACGGAAAGCGCCCCAGCGTTTGTCGGGATGAGGTTTTGGTTTTTAACACTGATGAACTGATTATGATTTAGGCAGTGGTGGCGGCACCCTTGCAAAGGCGCCAGCGAGCTCAGGTACCTGCTCGGCCGGCGTCCATTCCGCGAGGCCGGCATGCCAGATCAGGGTGGAACGGTTGATCTCGCCACTGTTGATTTTCTGCTCAAGCACAGAGCGCTCGAAAGGTCCCTGTTGATGCCCGTCTATAGCGGCGTAATAAACGACCGAGCCAGGCAAGGGCGGCGGGGTTGCCGGCGACTGCTGCGAGAAGGCCTTGTTCATTTGATTGGCCACGGCAAACCCCATGCCCATGCCGATGCCTTCGTTGGCTGAGCCGGATGGATTCTGGGCCGCCGCGGCCATCGCTTCGGCGGCCTGATAATGCGTGTAGCGGCTCAGATCGCCGATAATGCCCATGCTGGTGCGTTTGTCCATGGCCGCTTCCACTTCCGGCGGCAGCGAGATGTTTTCGACCAGCAGTTGCAGGACTTCCAGCCCGTAGGCGGAGAATTCCGGGCTGATCATTTGGGTAATGTAATTGCCTAATTCGTCGTAATTGGCGGCCAGGTCCAGAATCGGGATGCCCGATTCGCCGATAATGCTGGCAAAACGCGAGACGATCAGGTTGCGCAGCTGATCGCTGATGTCGCCGGTCTGGAAATGCCCGCCGGTGCCGACGATTTCCTTGATGAACGTGAGCGGTTCCTTGATTCTGACAGAATAGGTGCCAAACGCCCGAAGCCGCAGCGGCCCGAATTCCTTGTCGCGCAGCATGACCGGATTTTTGGTGCCCCACTTCAGGTCGGTAAAGCGGCGCATATTGAAGAAATACACTTCCGCCTTGAACGGGCTGGAGAAACCGTGCGGCCAGCTTTCCAGCGTGGTCAGGATCGGCATGTTGCGCGTTTCGAGCTGATAGAGCCCCGGCTCGTAAAAATCGGCCACGCGGCCTTCGCTGACCAGCACCGCCGTCTGCGATTCGCGCACCGTCAGCATGGCGCCGTATTTGATTTCGTGGCCGTAGCGCTCGAACCGGTAGACCATCGTGTCGCTGGAATCGTCCGTCCATTCGATGACATCGACAAACTCGCCGAATAGCTTATCCAGAATACCCACTGCGTTGCTCCTGTTATTGATTAATGACTTTATTTAAAGCTGTAGGCTGGGTTGGTAAACCCAGCATGTCGAAGTTGCCTATGCCGGATTTACCAACCCAGCCTACAGGAAACAACATCAGGACTTACGCAGTTTGCCTGTTCAACCGCCGAAACAAGTAGTTTTAAAACTTGTGGGGGCGACTTTAGTCGCCCCCACAGGCTTGCGTAAGTCCTGAACATAAATCTTTGTGCTCTTCGTGGTAAAAAACGGTATTTAACCGGCCGCCTTGGCATGCGCCGAGGCCAGCGTTTTGCGCAGTTCTGTTTCGCATTGCTCCAGTTGCACGACCGCTTCGCTGCGCATCTTCTTGCCCTGGTCGGCGATCTGCAGGCTTTCCTCTATCGTCGCGATCAGGGTTTCGTTGGCTTTTTTGACCGTTTCGATGTCGAACACGCCGCGTTCCAGTTGCTTGCGGGTTTCGGCATTGGCCTGTTTCAGGGCTTCGGCGTTTGCGGCCAGCAGTTCGTTGGTCAGATCGGTCGCGGCCTTGACCGTCTCGGCCGCCTGTGAGGAACGGT
Organism: Methylobacter sp. Wu1; assembly: GCF_036553575.1. Lineage (NCBI taxonomy): Bacteria > Pseudomonadati > Pseudomonadota > Gammaproteobacteria > Methylococcales > Methylococcaceae > Methylobacter > Methylobacter sp. Wu1. The sequence continues at coordinate 3,989 of NZ_JAZHOC010000015.1, forward strand.
AAACGGTCACGGCCGTCGCCAGTTGCTGACGCCACAGCGGCACGGTGTTGACGATGGTCGAATTGATCTTGTTGACCAAGCCTTTGTCGTTTTCCTGCACGAGCCGGATGCTGGGCAGGCTTTGCATCGAGACCTGCCGGGTCAGGCGCAGGTCGTGCACGCGCCGCTCCAGATCATCGCGGGCCGCGCGCAGGTCGCGCAGGTTTTGTGCGGCGAGGACTTCGGCCGTGGTTTCGGCTTTCTTGGTCTGCTCCGGAATGATGACTTCGTCCAGTTGGCGCAGCTTCTCTTCGCCGGCGGCGATATAGTCTTCAAGCGTATGAAAATAGTCGAGGTTGGCCTGATAGAGCTTGTCCAGTGAAATGATGTCGGTCAGCAGATTGGTCTTGTGCCGCTCCAGCTTGTCGGTGATGCTATCGATCTGCTTGCGTACTTCTTCGTATTGCTGCAGGAATTTGACGACCGGCTTGGCCTTGCCCATCAACCGGTCGAAAAAGCCCTGTTTCTTGTTCGGGTCCAGATCATCGACCTCGAAACCGCGTATCGTCGCCACCATTTCGTTCAGGTCATTGCCGGCAGGCCCTATTTCCTTGTTCTTGACGCCGTCCAGCATGCGGTCGGAAATCGTGGTCAACTGTTCCTGCGCCTTGCTGCCGAAAAAAATGATCGATTGGGTATTGCTGATATCGATTTCGCTCAGCAGTTTCTGGATCTGTTGCTGCTTTTCCACCGGCGCCTCGGCAAGCGGGACCATTTCAGCTTTTACGCCAGGGACAATCTCCCTGGATGCGGAGCTGTCGGCCGTGTCGGTCGCTGCTTGAGTTGTCGTGGATGCCTGCTGTTCAGTCATGATTAAATCCTCTAGGGTGTGATGGCGTTAAAGGATGCCTTCTCGTTTGAGCTGTGTAGCCAAAACTTCAATTTTTACATCCAGATCAAAAACATCCTCTTCCAATAACTTTTGATGCTGTTCCTGAAATGCCGATTCGATCGTTTCCAGCACATTGCGGAAGTTCTGTTCCAGTTCCTCTGATTGGGTCTGCTGATGGGTTTTGGCATAGCCTTCCGTCACCTGTCGGGCGCCGTCCAGATAGACATTGAGGAATTTGCGCGCGCGGCGGATATCGCGCGGATCAGTCTCGATTTCGGCCAGGATGCTGTCGGCAATTTCGCAGATGCGTTCGATGCGCCGGTTGAGTTCGGCATTGCGAATCCGGTTGTTGGCCTGTTCTATGCCACGGATGATGCGCGACGAATCCTCGAGCGTCTGCAGGATTTCATCCCGGGAATAGCCATGCGCGGCAACTATATTCTTCTCTTTACGCGGATCGAAGCCGTAGCTCAGATACATGCCCAGGAAGGCGCCGCCGGCAAACAGGAGCGCTATCGGCAGCGGGCGTCCTGCGCCCAGCCAGGCAATCATGCCGGTGGTCAGTGCCGCTATGATCGCCGCTGTCATTTTCAGCGGCTTGGGCGGGCGGGCGATGCGGCTTTTTTCATACACATGCTCGGCCTGCAGGCCCTTGCGCAAGTACCAGGCGGCCAGCATATAAAGCGCAAAACCGACAGCGTTGACAATAACACCCAACAGATAGCCTTTCCCCAGTGCGATAAACGTCGCCGGAATCAGCGCCATCGGCAGAAAATAGAGCAGCAATCCGCGCGGGGAATAACGGTGCAGCGTATCGGCGACAAACCGTTTGGGTTTTCTTAATTGATCCATTACCGGGCCTGCGTGCGGCTGGTCAAAGAAGCTTCAACAGGAGCGCTGGAAGTTAAAGGCTCGGCCTTTACCAGAGACTGGCAGGTTGCCAGGCCAATCGTGGCAACCAATACGATAAAACCGAGCAATCTGCGTAATACTATGGGCATCGACCTCAACTCCCATTAATGTTAATTTGATCTTCATTATCCACTACAGTCATGACATCTGTAAAACAGCGTATGGACTGTTTCTGTGACAGGGTTAAGCACCCTGAGTTTCCAACTATACTGGGGCCGATTTCCAGATTTTCAATGTTGAGCGCGATGCACCTGCTTAAATGAAAAAGCCCGGCAGGATGGTCCGACCGGGCTCATTTAATGGGATTGAAGAAATACGGATTATTTCATCATTTCCTTTTTGAAATAGTTGTCCAATGTTTTGTTGGTCTCTTTGTTGTATTCATAAGCAGGAGCCGGTGCGCTGGGCGGTGCGACAACCGGCGCTGCTGGCTCTGCAACGGCGATGGGCTTGGCAGGAGGCGCTTCAGTCGTATCCAGGCGGAACACGTCGCCATAACTGGTATCGACATCAAAATCTTCCCAGATATAGACCGGATAAGCGATCGGTTTGGTAGGAATCGGAATCGTGATCAGATCGGCAACGCCGACGCCCAGACGCCCGGCCATGTTGACTACGCCTTTGAAGAGTCCGCCGACTATGCCATAGAAGACGTTGCTCTGATTGGTCGTATTGATCATATTCTTGGGAATTTCCAGCCAGCCCGTCGTCAGGTTGGCAAACGCGGACGACGCTTTTCTGCCGACTTTGCCACCGTAGGTCGTCGGTTGCTGCGATTTGTCAATCAGCGGAGCGGCTGTATAAGACGTATCACCATAACCTTGTTGCTGCATGTCGGCCTGGGTTAGAGGGGTATAGGCCGTCAGCAGACCTGTTAATAATAGTGGGGCAAAAAAGCGGTCGATTCTAGTCATGTCAAGTCCTGCGCATTGGTTTAATAACTTACTCAAGTATAGCAGAGCTTTTTTAAATTATTTTTTGAACGCCTTCGCAAAAGCATTAGCCATCGAACCTTGAATTTTTTGAGGTTCAGGGCCTTTCTGCCTGGGCTTTTTATCTGTTTTTGCAGAAGATCGTTCGGGCCTGGGCGTGGCTTCCGTCGATTCTTTTTTCATGGTCAGCGATATGCGCTTGCGCTCGACATCAACTTCCAACACTTTGACTTTGACCATATCGCCGGTTTTTACCACGTCCCGAGGATCTTTGATAAATGTGTCCGACAAATGCGAAATATGCACCAGGCCATCCTGGTGCACGCCGATGTCGACGAACGCGCCGAAGTTGGCGACATTGGTGACCACGCCGTCCAACGTCATGCCCGGCTTGAGGTCGGTGATTTTCTCGACGCCTTCCTTGAACTGCACGCTTTTGAACTCAGGGCGCGGGTCGCGGCCCGGCTTTTCGAGCTCCTGCAGGATATCGGTCACGGTAGGCAGGCCGAAGTGTTCATCGGTATAATTGGCCGGGTTCAGCGTGCGCAGAAAACTGCTCTGGCCGATCAGGTCGCGTATCGATTTGCCGGTGCTTTCGATAATCGCTTCGACGACCGGATAGGCTTCGGGGTGCACCGCCGAGGCATCGAGCGGATTGTCGCCGTTCATGACGCGCAAAAAGCCCGCCGCCTGTTCATAGGCCTTGTCGCCGAGCCGCGGCACTTTTTTCAGTTGCTCGCGGTTGCGGAACGGGCCGTGCTCATTGCGGAACGCGACAATATTTTCGCTGACGCTGGCCGACAGCCCCGAGACCTGCTTCAGCAAGGCCACCGACGCGGTGTTGACGTCGACGCCGACCGCGTTCACGCAATCCTCGACGACGGCATCGAGGCTGCGCGCCAGTTGCACCTGATTGACGTCATGCTGGTACTGGCCGACGCCGATCGATTTCGGGTCGATCTTGACCAGTTCGGCCAGCGGGTCCTGCAGGCGCCGTGCGATCGACACGGCGCCGCGCAGGGATACATCGAGTTCGGGGAATTCTCTGGCGGCCAGCTCCGAAGCCGAGTAAACCGAGGCGCCGGCTTCCGATACGGTCAGCTTGGTGAATTTAAGCTCGCTGTGGCGCTTGATCACGTCGGCAACGAGCTGGTCGGTTTCGCGCGAGCCGGTGCCGTTGCCGATGCTGACCAAATCGACTTGGTACTGTGCAATCAGCCGGGCCAGCGTTGCTATCGAGGCATCCCATTGATTGCGCGGCGCATGCGGATAGATCGTATCGGTTGCCAGCAGTTTGCCGGTCGGGTCGACGATCGCGACTTTGACGCCGGTACGAATGCCCGGGTCCAGCCCCATCGTGGCTTTAGGGCCTGCTGGCGCGGCCAGCAGCAGGTCTCTTAAGTTGCTCGCGAAGACGCGGATGGCCTCGAGTTCAGCCGCTTCGCGCAATCTCAGCTTCAGATCCAGGTCGATGCGCGTGAACAGTTTGATTTTCCAGGCCAGGCGGGCCGTTTCGGCCAGCCAGGCATCCGCCGGCCTGGCGGCGTCGGTAATATGCAGATGACGGGCTACCAACTGCGCGCACAGGTCATGTTCTTCTTTTTCTTCAGCGCCGGGTTTGAGCGCAATGTTCAGCAGGTCTTCATTGCGGCCGCGGAACAATGCCAGTGCGCGATGCGAAGGGATCTTGTTGATAGCTTCCTGGTAATCGAAATAGTCCTGGAATTTGGCCGCTTCCTGTTCTTTATCTTTGGCGACGGTGGCATGCAGGATGCCTTTTTGCCAGGTGCGTTCGCGCAGTTCGGCCAGCAGCTCGGCATCTTCGGAAATGCGCTCCATGATGATCTGGCGCGCGCCTTCGAGCGCGGCGGCGATGTCCGGCACGCCTTTGTCGGCATCGATATAGCCGGCCGCGATCTGTTCCGGAATCAGGCTACGGTCATCGAGCAAGGCATCGGCCAAGGGTTCGAGCCCCGCTTCACGCGCAATCTGCGCTTTCGTGCGTCGTTTGGGCTTATAGGGCAGGTACAAATCTTCGAGCAGGGTTTTGGTATCGGCCTCGCGAATGGCTTTTTCCAGTTCCGGCGTCAGCTTGCCCTGGGAACTGATGCTTTCCAGTATGCTTTTGCGGCGTTCGTTCAGCTCGCGCAGATAAGTCAAACGCTCTTCCAGCAATCTTAGCTGGCTGTCATCGAGACCGCCGGTTGCTTCCTTACGATACCGGGCGATAAACGGCACGGTCGCGCCTTCATCCAGTAATGCTACGGCAGCGCTGACTTGTCGGCTGTTGACGGATAATTCTTCGGCTATACGTTGGATTACGTCCATTTTTTAAAATTTTGTTCGGTTTAAAAAAAGAAGGATTGTTGCAGTATATGGCTTAAGCCTTGGCTGCGAGTGAACGAGGCGGGCTGTTTGCAGATTGGGTCTGGATGATTCTTTGCTGGTCTCCCTGCAATACCAGACATGTCAGGATGCCCGATGCATAAGCCCCGGTGTCGATGCCTATACGATTAGGCAGCAGCTCAGGCTCATCAGTTATGGTATGGCCATGAACAATAATTTTTTCATAGGGTTTCTTTTCACTGACAAATTCATTGCGTATCCATAGCATGTTCTCCGGCTTTTGCCGGGATAATGAAAGGTCAGGATTGATACCGGCATGCACAAAAAAATAAGAGCCCAATGAATAATAAAACAAAGTGTTATTCAGGAACTGAAAATGCGAGCGCGGCAGATTTTTTAGCAACCGCTGTTGTATGGTTATAAAGTCTTCACGTTTGGTCGGTATTTTAGCGTCACAGGCATTATAACTTGCTAATGTCGCTTGGCCGCCATAAGTAAACCACGAACGGCCTACGGATTCTTCACGCAGGAAATCGAGCATAGTCTGTTCGTGATTGCCGCGCAAATAGACATATTCAATACCCGGCTGCACATTCTGCAACAATTCCTCGATGACTTCCCGGGATTGCATGCCTCTGTCGATATAGTCGCCCAGGTAAATCATGAGCACGCGGCCGGAAAAACCGGCTGCATCCCGTTTGATTTGACTCAGCAGTTTAACCAGCAGGTCATGGCGGCCATGAATGTCGCCGATACAATAAACGCGGGTGTTGTCGGGTAAAGCAGGCGTCGGGTAGGGTTTTGTTTTTAAGAATCGATTAATGAGTTGTTTCAAATTCTGCGACCATCTCTTTAAGAACAAGTGGATGACTATTGGTTAACAAAGCGCTAATGGTATCCATGTATAGCGCACTGTCAAAGGCTTTTATGAATCGTTTATGAGACAGATTCCAGGCATCCACCAGTTGGCTGCGTAACACATCCCTATCATTCTGTGCAAATGCAGGCAGCACCGATAAGCAAAGCCGGAGGCGCGGGGTCAAAACAGCCGTCTCATGCGGGCCGGTCCTGATGGACATCAATAATTTCTTTTGAATTGTATCAGGTTGCTCGTGCAATAAAACATCCATAGCTGCCAGTTTATACCATAACTTTGGATTGGCAGGCGAGCGATGCAAGGATTGGCGGGCGCTGTCAGCCGACTGTTTCAGTAAGGCCTGGCCGGCGTCGCTGTAAAAGCCTTGTTTTTGGGCCTGATAGTGAAAAAGTTCACTTAAGTCCTGCCAATAGTCAGGATGGTCAAACAGCGCAATGCTTTTCTTTGCCGTTTCGATTAGTCGGGATGCTTCGGCTTCGGGCAGAGGGCGGTGCCGGGCAATCTTGTCAATCCCGGTTTCAACCGGTATATGGTTGAGCGCCGCTTTAAACCTGGGCCATGCAACAGAACCTAAGGCCATGCCGAGGCATAAAATGAGAAATGAAAGAAAATATTTGAAGCTTATCATGGAAATTTGCCGGAAGTGATCAATAAGCTTGCAGGGGCTTTATAAGGTTGCGGTTAAGCCATCCTGCGCCAGGTTCAGCTGTCTCAAATTTATCGTCGATCTTTGTAAAGCCGGGTTATCGATCATCAGTTGGAATAATACTGTCCATACTTGCCGTAATGATAAAAATGCCCGGAATTGTTGTAAGAAAAACCGCCATATTGTTTTAAGTTCACCTGCTGTAAAGCAATGCCGGCAATATTGGCATTGGCGCTGAACATCTGCTGCAATCCGGCTTTAATGACTTTGCGCGGCGTCTTATCCCAGTTGACTACATAAATGGTTTTATCCATGAGCGAGGCCAGAATACGCGCATCGGCAACGGCCATAACCGGAGGCATATCAAAAATAACCAAATCGAATTTTTCCTCCATGACGCTGATGAATTTTTTCATTCGGTTCGAGTTGAAAAGTTCAGTCGAATTGACATAGTCGGCATGACCTTTGGGCATTATGTAGAGATTCGATTTTTCGTCTTTAAACATAAAATCAACTATATTTTTCCCGTCAGATACAAGCAAATCGGTCAGGCCCTTGGATTTAGTCAGCAAGCCGAGCTTTTGCTCGATTGTGGGCCGTCTTAAGTCGGCGTCGATAATGATGACTCTCTGCCCCGATTGAGCCGCCCCTCGAGCAAGACATAACGCCAAGGTGCTTTTTCCTTCCGAGGGGACAGAGGAGGTGATCATCACCGATTTAACCTCTTTATCAGGAGAGGATAATTTTATGGATACCCGCAAGGAATTGATGGCTTCAGCAAGGCTTGAATGCGGTTTTGTCAGAATATGCTCAATGGCATCCTGTTCATTCATCATAGGGATCAAACCAATGGTGGGCATGCCCAAGTGCGATTCGACCTCTTCCGGAGACCTTAGTCCCGGATTAAGCATTTCTAGCATGAAAATGACGGCTGAGCTGATGACGCCTGCCATGGCAAAGATGACTACAAGTATCAGGAGTTTCTTCGGGGAAGAGGCTTGTTGCGGGATTTCGGCTGCTGAAATAACCCGCGCATCGGCTTCAGCCATGCCTTGCGTAGTGGAGGTTTCTTTGAAGCGGTTTAAAAAGGTTTCAAATAATATCCGATTGGCGTTGGCCTCGCGTTCCAAAGCTCTTAGTGCGACTTCATCCTTTTGGCTGCTGCCGGATTTGAATTCGATCGAGTTCAAGCTGCTCTGCAGGCTTTGCTCACGGCTGCTGGCTATATTGAGCTCATTTCTAAGGCCGGCGGCTATTTTTTTTATCTCAGTCTGGATGTTGGCCTGCAGATCCGCGATTTCGGCCTGAATCCGAATCATTTGCGGGTGTTTAGGGCCGAATTCAACGGACATTTCGGACACTTTTCGTTTAAGTTCGGCTTCCTGTTGGCGCAAACTTTGGATCAAATTGGAGGATAACACTTCATGAGCGGTTTCAATGTCCCCGCCGTTTTTCAATAAGTTTTCTACCTGGTTCAATCGGGCGCTGGCTTCAGCGCGCGCCGCTTTAGCGATGATCAATTGGCTGTTTATCTCGGATAATTGTCCTTGAAGCAGACCTTCTCCCTGGGCGCCTCTGGATAAATTATGGGTGCTGCGATAAGTTTCCACCGCCTTTTCAGAGTCGGCAACTTTGACACGTAACTCAGTCAACTGGTCGTTAAGCCAGGTCGTGGCTTTCTCGGTGGCTTCAAATTTGGCTTCCAGTTGGTCGACGATATAAATATCGGCATGGGTATTGGCTATTTTTGCAGCCAATTTGGGATCGGTAGACTTAAAAGTGATGAGAATAACCTGAGAGCCTCTGACCGGTGTCGCCGTCAATTTTTCCAGATAAATATCCGTCGCTTTCGCCAAGCGCCGCTCTTCGGCTTCTTCTTCGGTTAATGGCACGGAATGCATGCCCAGCGCTTCTTTGAAGTCATCAGGAAGCCAGTTGACAGGATTTAAATTTGATAAAAAGCTTTTTTCCTTAAGTCCCGGATTAAACTCGGCACGCTCTAACAAGTTGAGTTTAGTGATAACCTTTTTCGCCAGACTTCTTGACGTTAAAACTTCTACTTCACTCTTTACTGCATCATCAGTGCTCATATCGCCGCTTAATACGGCTTTGACATCGACCACTTGCGCTTTTGCCGCGCCCACCAGAATTTTGGCTTCGGCCGTATATTTCGGAGTTATTTGAAACAACACAATGGCTCCGACAATAAAAACAGACACGAAAACCGCGATGAACAGCTGACGGCGCAGCCAGAAAACATGCAGTATATGGCTTATTGATAGGTTTTCTTCATCTTGAAACGCAGTGTTATTGTCCATTGTCGCAAATGGAGGTTTGCTTGGCTGCATGAGGTAAGTCCTTGAGAGCTTATAAAATTAAAGGTAATAGCTTTATTAGGAAGTGGCTTTGCTGCGAAACTGCAGCCGGAACACTTTCAGCGGAGCATTAAAACATCCGTTCATCAACTCTGATGATGTCGCCTGGCATAACCGGCATATCCATATTGGCTCGTACTTCTTTTTGCGTTGCATCGTTCGCATGGATCACAAAAACATGGTCTTGTTTGGCGCGGTAGGTAAATCCGCCGGCAATAGCGACAGCCGTTAAATAAGTCATCCCGCTTACGTAAGGGTAGGAGTCAGGTTTTTCCACCTCGCCTAAAATATAGAAAGGTCTGTAATTGAGCATCTGAATGCTGAATTTAGGATTCAGGATATAGTCAGGGCTCAGCTTGGATCTTAATAACTCTTCAAATTCCTGGAGACTGAGATCTTTTGCAGTAACGGTGCCTATGAGCGGTACTGAAACATTGCCGGCGCCATCAACAGTATATTCGCCGGTTAAGTCATCATGATTGAAGACGGTGATTTTCAATTTATCGCCGCTGCCCAAACGATATTGTTGATCTTTTTGATCTTCAGCATGTAGGTTAAATACGACAAAAAAAACAAGGGAAATTATGCTTAATAGATGCATGAAGATAAGATTTTTTTTCACTTAAAATACCTTTTATTTAAGTTAATTTTATTCTTTGATTCGTAATGCCGGGAGAGGAGGCTATATACGGGTAAATCAGATTATAAATATTCATTGTTTTTGATGGCTCCAAGCCATAAAAACCATAGTCTTGCAATAATATATAAATGGCCATACTGAATTCCTAGCAGTAAGTCAGCATGTATTATTTTTCCGAAAAGACAATGCCGGTTTTATCAATGGCTTTAGTTATGTTGTACTTTTGATTGCCTGAATGGGCATTACTCAATTAATGTTTTGTATTTTTACTTCATCAATATGTTTAATAAGCCGAAGCAGCGCAAACAAATTACGCTCTGCCAATGTCTTGTCATGCATGGCTGAGCTAACGTCAATCTAATGCTGATAGCATTCAACCATGGCTCCGTTTTTATTTATGCGGGACAGCTTGATGGTTATGATTCAAGCTCGCTCTACCGGCATGGAATATTTAGCTCCGTCAATTCTTGCCTGTTAGATCAAGACAATAACTGCTGTCCGGCCCTGTTTGAAGTGTATGGTCTCTAACGTGGCGCTGAAGCCATTCTTGATGAGTTTCGAGCAATTCTACTGGTCAACTCCCATTTTTTATTTGTCCTATATATTATTAAAACGGGAACCGTAATGCATATCAATTTTTTGTGATGTACTTAACATGTTATTGAAATCATAATTAAGTTTATTATATTTTCTTTTATTTAAACTCACAATTTACAAACTTTGTGATGAGAGTCACCTTTATTTTCATGGCATCCGTTATACTGCTCGCAGGTTTTAAGTCTCTAGTAAAATCAGGTATGTATTTTTAGTATGATTATGATTTTATTAAGACCGGTTACATCAGAAAAACAAGTTAATATTAACTTGCCACATTAGATATATGAAATTGTGAATAAATTATCATTAATAATGTTTTTATTAATATAAAGTATATCTATAAATGTTATTGATGGTTTTCTATATTTCATATTATCTAGGCTATTTTGTTTATCGATTTTACTGAATATAGGTATATTTAAATGAAAAAATTATTATTAGTGCTGGCTTTGGCCGCATTTGCTCCTTTAGGTTATGCGGATGATAAAGGCAAAGATGATGCTAAAGAGCATGTGAAAAAAGAGCATGAGAAAGACCATGTGAAAAAAGAGGATGATGACCTAAATGATGCGGAAGCGATAGCGAAAGCCATTGAGGAAATTATCGCTAACTATGGCAAAGTTCCAGCGAAAGAGACCGCAAAAGCCGTTAAGGAATTCAAAAAAGAAATTCGGGAAGCTGTGCGTGAAGGTGATATCACTCGAGAAGAAGGCGCAAATGCTTTAAACGAGCTTGAAATTGCGCTCAGCAATGGCGGTAACCCAGTATCACCTAGCTGATTGAGCAGTTGGCATTTTTATAGGTGATTAATAAAGATACGTGCATCATTAAGAGCCCTCCGGCTTAAAAATGATGAGCATCTTTTGATGGGGCTTTAGTCGCGATTGCCGTGGCTAAAGCCCTTTTTACAAGAGGTGCAAAAAGCGCCTTAGCAATGTTGTTAGATTTTTGCATGACCGGTAATCAAAAAATAAGAATTATTAAGCATGTTATTTCGCCGTTGGCTCTAATTTGTTCGGCAGCTGTATGGGGCGCGGACATGGAAAGAGGAGGGGGTGTCAAGGAACGGACAAATAGAGATTATAGTCCGGTAGGAATCAGAGCCGGCAGTTTCATGATTCATCCCTTTTTTGAAAACCAGAATGAATACAAGGACAATATTTATTCTCAGCAAAATAACACGCGAGATGATTTTATTTTTCACTTGCAGCCAGGAGTCAATGCAAGAAGCAATTGGAACCGCCATGCATTAGAAGCCAATGTCAGCACGGATGTGCAGCTTTATGCCTCGCACAATACCGAGGATAAAGAAAATTATACTTTCGATTTGAATGGTAGGCTGGATGTGGTGCAGGATAGCTTTGCTACGGCAAAGTTCTATCATGCCCATCAATACGAAGACAGAGGTTCACCCGACTCGCCCAGTAGTGCTCTACAGCCTGTTCAGTACGATACAACCGGGGGAGCGATCGGTTATGAGCATAATATCAATCGCATTCGATTGAATGTTCTAAATGATACTCAACATCTGGATTACGAAAATAGCATAAGCCGCAACAGCACTTTTATTAATAATGATGACCGTGATCGTCAGAAAAATACGTCGACCGGGCGTATTGGCTACGAGTTCATGCCGGGCTATGAAGCGTTTGTCAGAGGCAGTTATAACTTTATCGATTACGATCAAAAATTTGATGATTATGGTCTTCAACGTTCGTCAGATGGCTACGAAGCGGTTGCCGGTGTCGCCCTGGATTTTACCGGAAAATTAGTGGGCGATGCTTATATTGGGTATGCAACCCAAAAATATGATGATGTCCAATTACAAACAATCAGCGACATAACAGGCGGTTTTGGCTTGAAATGGATGCCGACGGGGCTGACCGCAATCGCTGCCCGGATTGATAGAACCATTAACGAGACGACTCAAGGGTTCTCATCCGGCTTTTTCAGCACTGCATCAACGGTAAGTGTCGATCATGAATTACTGCGCAACGTATTGCTAAATGTCAGTGCCGGCTACATCTACAATGATTACAGAGGCGGGCAAGAGCGCCAGGAAGATATTTATTATATCGGGGTATCGGCAAAATATCTGCTCAACCGCAATTTTTTCCTTACAAGCGGCTACAACTTTAGAACCAGATCAACAGCCAACGTGAGCAATGCTGACTACGCTGTTAACAGCGTATATTTTTCATTGGGCGTGCAGTTGTAAGTCAGTTTATCAAAAGGCTGAAGAAAACAGTAGCTTTTAATCGAGAATGGTCCTTCGGATACAGAAAATATCAGCTTTCTAGGACATATTGGAATGTTTGGGAAGGCGGCTTGTGTTGTTTAACCAGGCCAGATGGTTAGCTTATTCATTATTCATGATATTTAGGAGATATATTTTGAAAACACTAGAACAAACAAAAATAGCAATAGTTGGATTAGGCTATGTAGGATTGCCGCTTGCTGTAGAATTCGGCAAAAAGTATCCGACCATCGGATTTGATATAAACCAAAAGCGCATACAGGAATTGCAGTCAGGTCGGGATTTAACGCTGGAAGTCAGCAGTGAAGAACTCGGCCAGGCAGCGCTTTTAAGCTATACCGCCTCATTAAAAGACATTAAAAACTGCAATGTTTACATTGTTACTGTGCCTACGCCCATCAATGAGCACAAACAGCCGGATTTGACGCCGTTGATTAAAGCCAGTGAAGCTGTTGGATCAATTCTTAAGCCCGGTGACGTGGTTGTTTATGAATCAACCGTCTATCCCGGCGCTACCGAAGAAGTGTGTGTGCCGCTTCTAGAGCATCACTCAGGCCTGAAATTCAACGAGCAATTTTATGCCGGTTACAGCCCGGAGCGTATCAATCCGGGCGATAAAGAACACCGCGTCACCAATATCCTCAAAGTGACTTCAGGGTCTACCGAGCAAATCGCGGACTATGTGGACAGTCTCTATAAAAGTATCATTACCGCCGGGACGCATAAAGCCAGCAGCATTAAAGTGGCCGAAGCGGCCAAGGTCATCGAAAACACTCAGCGCGATGTCAATATCGCCTTGATCAATGAACTGGCCCTCCTGTTCAACCGTCTGGATATTGATACTGAAGAAGTTTTGCTGGCTGCCGGAACCAAGTGGAATTTCCTGCCGTTCAGGCCTGGATTGGTAGGCGGGCACTGCATTGGTGTGGATCCTTACTACCTCACCCATAAAGCTCAGGCCGTCGGCTATAATCCTGAAGTTATCTTGTCAGGGCGGCGCATCAATGACCGTATGGGCGAATATGTGGTATCACAGCTCATCAAAAACCTGTTGAAAAAGCGCATCCATATTCAACAGGCTGACGTTTTGATCATGGGGTTGACGTTTAAGGAAAACTGTCCCGATCTGCGCAATACCCGAGTGGTGGATATCATCAAGGAACTGCGGGAGTATGAAGTCAATGCCCATGTCTACGATCCTTGGGTCAGTCCGGAAGAAGCCATGCATGAATACGGCATCGCCGTGATTGAAAAACCTGAAGCCCAAAAATATGACGCAGTTATTCTGGCTGTCGCACATGAGCAATTCAGGCAAATGCCCATTGAGCAGATCAAAAGTTACACCAAGCCGGATTCTGTGATATATGATCTTAAATATCTTTTCCCAGCTAACCAAACTGATGACAGGCTCTAACCGATGAAAGTATTAGTCACCGGCACCGCAGGCTTTATCGGCAATCACGTAGCCATCAAATTACTGGAACGGGGCGATGAAGTCATCGGCGTGGATAATCTCAATGATT
>NZ_JAZHOC010000012.1:0-35238 GCF_036553575.1 Methylobacter sp. Wu1
TTTGGTAAACCGTATGGCTGCCGTATCTATAGTCCATTGCCACCTCCTTGGCCAGATTATCGCAGCTAAAGCTGACCGGCTAAAGCCGGTGGTTTAAACCTTATGATGGAAAATTAATCGCCGTCGGTCTCCAGCGCTGACAGCTCGGCCATTGTATTGACATTAGTAAATATGCCGGGCGTATCGCTGAAATCCGCCTTCACCCTATTCAGCTGCTCCAGCCACAGGCCGATCTTGCGTTCGCCGCTGGCCAGGTAAGCTTCCAGGCTGGTTTTTAGCGCGGTCCTGATTGCCATGAAAACCGGATGCAGGCGCTCGCCGTCAAAGGCGACGGCAACATCGGCATCCTGTTCGGCTCGCGCAGCCAGCAGTTTCCGCAAATGTTCGGCCTTCACCAAAGGCGAATCGCAAGGCATGACGAGCAGCACGTCCGCATCGGCATGAATCATGGCTGTCAATACGCCAGCCAAAGGCCCGTCGAAAGTATCGGTCTGATCAGCCACGACCGGCAAGCCAAATTGCCGGTAGCGCTCGCGGTTGCGATTGGCGTTGATGATGAGCTGATCGACAACGGGCGCCATGGCGGCGATGGCATAACTAATCATCGGTCTGCCTTTGAAATTGATCAGGCCCTTGTCCTGATTGTTCATGCGTCTGGCCAGGCCGCCGGCGAGAATCACGCCTGTGACTTTTGTTTGACTGTTCATGATGCTAAGCTTGTTTATCCTTGAATCAGGTGACCTACAGATGTTTCAACGATCCATTATTTTCAGTTGCCTGCTGATCATGGCAGGATGCGCATCGCAGCCGGCCGGCGAATTCATACCGTATTACCAGGTGGAGACAACCAAACCCTATGATGATGTCCTGGCTGAACTGGAAAGCGCCATCGCCGAAAACAATTTCAGGATAACCGGGCACAGCCGCATCGGTAAAGTCATTCGCGACCGAGGCACCAAGGATTTTCCCGACTATGACACGATACAGTTCTGCAATTTGACGCATGCGAAAACCCTACTGTTGATGTCGCCGCATTCAGTCAGACACATGCCCTGCAATGTGGTCATGTATAATTACCAGGGCAAAACCATCGTATCAACGCATTTATTGCCTACTGACACCGAAAACCCGGAATTGAACGAATTCTCCGTTAAAATGAACGCGCTGCTAAAACAAATTGTCGATTTTGCCGTTGAACAATAAGCTTAACACACTATGACAAATACAGCCTTTAAGCAAGCCAGCTACCAGGACATCCTTGATTTGCCGGACAATACCGTCGGTGAAATTATCAATGGCCACCTGGAAACCCATCCAAGGCCCACGCCCAAGCATGCTTTGGCTTCTTCATCGCTGGGTGATGAATTAGTCTCGCCGTTTCAAAAAGGCAAAGGCGGGCCTGGCGGCTGGTGGATCATAGATGAACCGGAATGCCATCTGGGGCCGCATGTTCTTGTGCCGGATCTTGCCGGCTGGCGCCGGCAAGGCATGCCGGCGCTGCCGGAAACCGCATGGTTTGAAACAGTCCCTGACTGGATTTGCGAAATACTGTCGCCGTCAACCGCACGCGTCGACCGGATTGTTAAAATGCCGACTTACGCGGAACTGGGCATCGGCTACCTCTGGCTGATCGACCCGGTTCTGCAAACGTTGGAGGCCTATGAACTGCGTGACCGGCATTGGCCGCTGGCCGGTTCTTATGCCGACGACGATCCAATAGCCATCGCTCCTTTTGCAGAGCATGCTTTTTCACTTTCTGACTTATGGGAATAAGAAACTATCAATGAAAAACATCAACTCAATTTTAAGCGCCGCCTTATTGACCGTTCTTGCAGGCTGCACCACCACCCCGGAAAAACCTGCAGAACAGGCAGCGGCCGAACCCGCGCCTTTCGTCAGCGATTATCCTACCCGTGATCGCGTCGAATATGTCCTGAACTGCGTCGCCAAACACGGCGGGTTGACTTACATCACCCAATACGCCTGCGGCTGTAAAATCGATAAAATTGCCGAAAAGCTGAAATTCGAGGAATACGAGGCCGCGCAAACTGTTTCCTATTTGCGCAAGATGCCCGGCGAGAGCGGCGGTGTTTTCCGCGATCCCAAGAGAGCCAAAGATCTGCGTGAGCGCCTTAAAGAAGCCGAGGACTATGCAGAGAAGAGCTGTTTTGTAAAATAATCCGGGCAAATTACCTGATCAACGCTGGAAACCACGAAGGGCACGAAGTTTTTTACAGTTCCTTCGTGACCTTCGCGGTTAATCAGCGATCTATCGACAGCTCAAGATCAGGGATTAAGCGTATAAGTTTCGCTATAGCTGTTGCCGGCCGTACAGGCATCGCGGCTGGTCGGGCTCTCGCATGAGGTATCGGAAAACTCGGCCTTCAACACGCCGGCTTTGTCCGGAACAAAGTAAAACCTGAAATTAGGGTCGGCGCTGATCGCGATATCGGTTTTGGCGGTCAGGATCGGCTTGTCGTTAAATGAAACGCGCACTTCCTTGACAAAGTGGGATTTTTTCACGAACCGCGTAACCTGATCCATTTGCATGCCGGTAATGTTCGGATGACTGATCAGCAATTGAGCCAGGTTCGGCTCGCCGATTTTAACGCCTTCATCGAGCCTGAATTTCATTTTGCCCAGGCGCTGCATGGCGGCATCGAGATCGGCGCCTATCGGGGCGGAGCAGCCTCCGCTGGCTTTGACGAACTTCTTGGTCATGACCAGCTTGCCGTCATTCATTTCAGCGATAGCGCGGATATTGCTGTAAGTATTGACCCGAACCCGCATCGCCAGATCGGCCTTGCCGCTTTCCGGCGTAAATTCAAACTCGCCGACATACGGGAACGGGTTTTTATCGACCAGCACCAGGACTTTTTTAATGTAGTTGTCCTTGGTTTGAGGTATCTTGCTGACAATCTTGATAGGCACCAGCGCCGGATCTTCAGCCCGGTAAGGCGCCTCGATTTCGATGATGTCATTGGATTCCTCGATCGATTTGCCGGCAAAATACTGATTCTTTATCTTGCTGGTCCATTCGGTCTCGTCGCCTTCCGCCAAAGCCAGCGCCGGCATCAGCAGCAGAGCAAGAAGCCAGGATCTTGTTTTCTGTTTTTTCATGCTATAAAACTCCAATCGCTAAATAAAACACCGGCAAGATTCTTGCCGATATCGTAAAAATCAATTTTCCCATTCCAGCTCGGCAAAAGCGGTCGTGACGTTTTTGCGGTGGAATTGATCGAACAACTGCCATTGCCCTTTTGCTGAATAGCCGACTGTTTCCACGGCCTCTTCCAGATACTTGCCCTGCTTGATCATGGCCCTGATTTCCGCCAGCAGCATTTCCAGATAGTCTTTTTCAGGCTGGATGCTTTTCGGCCAATCCTTGACGATCGGCCCATGCCCCGGAATCACCGTCTTGTAAGGATGGCTTTCCAGTGTTTCAAGCTCGGCCAGCCACCCTTTCAGGCTGCCGTCTATCACGGGCAGATGCTCTATAAACAGCAAATCCGATATCCATAAGGTGTCGGTCTGTTCGTCATAGACAGTCAGATCATTATCGGTATGAGCCGCAGCATGGGCCGTCAGCTTTAATGTGCGCCCGCCCAGATCGATATCCAGGTGATCTTTGACGGCTATATCGGGCGGAATAATATCATCGGCGGTCAGCTTGACATCGAGCTGATCGGCCGCCTTATCGATATAGTAAGCGCCGCGTGTCGCCATGGCCCGGGCCAGTTTTTCATGACCGACGAACTTGACCCCGGCTTCTTTAAAGGCCTTGTTGCCATAGATATGGTCCGGGTGGACATGCGTGTTGATAACGTAGCAGACCGGCTTGGAAGTCGCGTGTTTGATCGCCAGTTTCAAGGACTCGCCCTGCTGCGGATTGCCGCCTGTATCAATAACGGCCACACAGCGTTCGCCGACAATAAACCCGATGTTGGCGATAGCGCCATGATTTTTAGTATCGGGCAATTCATGCACGCCCCTATGCGTATAAATGCCGGGAGCGACTTCCGTTACCGACAGGACCGGTGCAGCTGTGGCATAGGCACTACCTGCCGACAGAATTAAAGCAAACAAAAATCTCATATTATCCTCTGGTAAAAACCTGAAACTTACTCATTTAAGGCATAACTCCAGGAATGCCTTGGTCACCCTGGACTGAATGATCTGCTTGGGCGCGACAATATTCAAATGCCAGAACAGGCCGTCCGGCGGATTGATGCGCCGCGCCACCAGGCCTTTCGCCTCATGGCGCAGCGCCTGCGAGGAGGCAAAACCGATGCCCAGCCCGGCCCTGACCGACTCTTTGATGCCGGAAACGCCGGTCACTTCGATACTGACGGGCGCTGCGATGCTGGCTGCGGCCAAAGCCCGCTCGACTACGTGTCTGGCTCCCGATCCGGGTTCGCGCCAGATCACCGGATGCCGAGTAAAAACCTCCAAAGGCACGCTTTCCGGATACTCCTGCGCTACGCTGTGATCTTCCGGCAAAACCAGCACGATTTCATCATCCTGCCACGGCACAACCTCATAGTTTCCTGGCAATTCATCCTCGTCCACCGGCCCTTCAATAAAACCCAGATCAAGATCGCCCAGATTGCGGATGATTTCTGCCGTATCCCAGGTCTTCATAAATACCTGTACCCCTGGATACAGCTTCTGCAGTTGCACAACGTGCTGAGGCAGATAAAAACTGGCGATCGTAGTCGTGGAGCCCAAACGCAGAAAACCGGTATTGATCTGCTGCAAGCAACGCACATAATCAATGGCCTGATTAAAATCGGCATCCATTTTCTGAGCATATTCCAGCAAGCCTTTACCGGCCGGCGTCAATTCGATCTGATGGCCTTTGCGCTCGTAAAGCGCCTCACCGACCTCGCTCTGCAGCAACTTTAGCTGTCCCGAGACGGCCGGCTGCCCCAGATGCAGATGCTGCGCGGCCAGCGTGATGCTCTTGAAGCGGGCAACAACGGCGAAAGTAAGTAAATGGTTGGGATTCAATGTAATTTCCTGAAATTTTACTCAAGTATTTTATAGTTTTTATTGAGCCGTAGCTTTAATAAAAGCCGCAAATATTAGCTCTTTATAATATCATCGTTTGTGATGTTTATTTTAAAAAAAGATGATTTGATATAGATATCACAGCTGCAATTCAAGTTCTGTTCCGCTAAAGTCTAGCCAGGCAGCACCATAGAAACGCAGAAGAAGGAAAAGGAGAAAAGTGGTTAATAATTGCGCCAAATTAATGCCCATTACGAAAAACGGACCCGGCCTTGATGCAATTTAAGGCCTCATCAAGACTCTTGAAAACTCCCCAACACCTGAACTGCTCACCCGCCTTGGGATTGAAGTAATGAACCGAAAATCCATGTTCACTGCGAATGATAAAAGGTGATTTGGGAGTCAACACATTAGGCAAAAAGAGCGGATTAATCAGGTATCCATCAACAAAATCTTCAGCCCAATATTCAGTATCATCGTCAAGTTTAAACTTAGTCATGATTACCCCCAGGCCTTAACCCTAGTCATAATCATGATGACCATTTGGTCCCAGAATTGTTAATCTGTAGCTGACTGACTTAAGTTTTTATTTTCCCGCACCGTCCCGGAAGTTACCGTGGGTTAAAGCAGTTTAAAACCGTGCTAAGCCTTGGACCTAATTGTGCTTGAAAGGCATATTTTTAGCGTAGCCCAGGGCATCTTCAAGATTATCAAATATACCCAAACAGATAATGCATCCCCTAATTAAACAATGCACTGAAAATTTATGACCGATATGACGCATGATGAAAGGCGATTTTGGTATCGGTCTTTCCTCCAACAAGAGCGGATAAATTAGATACCCATCGATAAAATCTTCTGCCAAATACTCAGTACCATCATCAAGCGTAAATTTAGAATAGCCATCGACAAAATCCTTCGTCAAACACTCAGTACCATCGTCAAATTTAAATGCCCTCATGATGTTCTCCCAGTGTTAATACTTAGGTTTTAATACTTATTTATCATAGACTACTTAATCTTTGGATTGTTAATCTGAAACTGGCAAAAAATTTTCTAACTTAAGTTTTGGCATTAATACTTGAGTGGATAGCCGGCCAATACTGGCAAAGGGATACGTTTTTTACTTAAGGGCCTTCCATCAGTTTGAAATATTCTTTCTCGGAAAAAATATCCCGATTATCCTCAACGCTATCCAGATACACCCTGCCCTCCAGATGATCATACTCATGCTGAAAAATCCGGGCAACAAAGCCATCCAGATTTAATTCCACGAAATTCCCTTGCTGATCAGTGTAACGGATCAGGATCTCCCGATACCTCGGCACCAAGGCGCGGATGCCCGGAATGCTTAAACAGCCTTCCCAATCCTTTTCTTTATGATCCGATAAGGGTTCAAATGCTGGATTGATCATGACTGTCGGTTCCATCTGCGGCGCATGGGGATAGCGAGGCGTGGGCCGCGACGCCACGATGATGATCCGTTTTGATTCGCTGATCTGGGGCGCGGCAATGCCGACGCCCTGCGTACCCGCCAGTGTGCTCTGCATATCGGCGATTATCCGCTGGATATCATCGTCATGCACATCAACGACCGCTTCAGCCTTTCTTCTTAATACCTCGGCGCCCAATTGGACAATCTCGCGCATGGTGAACCTCTTAAGACAGCAGTTCGTTCAGGAGCATGGTCTGAGCCTGTATTGGTTCATCATCAGCTGCTTGCGTAAGCCGCCGATAGCTGCCGTCGGGCTGCAGTATCCATGCCTGAGTGTTATCCTGCAGATACAAATCCAGATCATGCAAGATCCGGTCATGCAGTTTTTTGTTTTCGATGGGAAAACAGATTTCGACGCGCCGGAACATATTGCGATTCATTAAATCGGCGCTGGAAGTATAAACTTCCCGGCTGCCGTCATTCTCAAACGCGTACACACGGCCATGCTCCAAAAAGCGTCCGATAATGGATCGAACTTCTATGTTTTCAGAAACGTCGGGAATTCCGGGTCTCAAACAGCAGACGCCCCGAACGATCAGCTTAACGACAACCCCGGCCTGCGAAGCCCGGTAAAGGGCCTGAATACATTGCTCTTCAACGATGGCGTTGACTTTGATGATGATTTTTGCCGGCTTGCCGTTTTTGGCGTGGCGTATTTCGCGTTCGATTTTGTCGATCAGCCCGCTATGCAAGGTAAACGGCGACTGCAACAATTTATTCAACCTGGTCACTTTGCCTAAGCTGGTCAGTTGGGCAAACACGCGGCGGACATCTTCGCCCAATTCCTTATCGCTGGAAAACAGGCCGTAATCGGTATAAAGCTGGGCTGTCTTGGGATGATAGTTGCCGGTGCCCAGATGCACATAATTGCACAATTGACTGCCTTCCCTTCTCAGCACCAGGCACATCTTGGCATGGGTTTTATAGCCGACCACGCCGTACACCACATGCACGGCCGCTTCCTGCAGTTTGGACGCCAGATTGATATTGGCTTTTTCGTCGAAGCGCGCCCTCAATTCGATGACGACAGTCACTTCCTTGCCGGCTCTGGCCGCTTTGACCAAAGCGCTGACGATGGGCGAGTCGGCACCGGTGCGATACAGCGTCTGCTTGATCGCCAATACGTCCGGATCGGCGGCCGCCTGGCGAAGAAACTCGACAACCGGCGAGAACGATTCGAACGGATGATGCAGCAGGATGTCATTGCGCTTGATCTCCGCAAAAATGTCCTTGTTGCGCGCCAGTTGCGGCGGCACGCTGGGCTTGAACGGCACGAACTTGAGATCGGGCCTCTCCACCAGGTCGATAATCTCCTGCACCCTGTTCAGATTGACCGGGCCGTGCACCAGATACAGGCGGTCGCGCGTCAAACCGAAGCGGCCGAGTAAAAAATTCACGGTTTCTTCCGGGCAATTGGCATCGATTTCCAGACGCACTTCGTCGCCATAGTTACGCATAGCCAGCTCGCCCTCAACAGCCAGCAATAAATCATCTATCGCATCGTCGTCAACGAAGAAATCGCTGTTGCGCGTCACGCGGAACTGGTAGCAGCCCTTGACCGTCATGCCATTGAACAAGTCGCCCACGAAGGCATGAATAATCGATGACAAAAACACGAAATCAGCCGGCCCGCTGCCGGTCTCCTCGGCTGGCAATTGCACTAGGCGCGACAATGCGCGGGGCGCCTGTAAAATCGCCCTGCCGCTATTGCGGCCGAAAGCATCCTTGCCGGTCAGGGAGATAATGAAATTTAAGCTCTTGTTGAGTATGCGCGGAAAAGGATGCGCCGAATCGAGGCCGACAGGCGTCAGAATCGGCAGCAGTTCGTCATTGAAGTAATTCTCCAGCCATTTACGCTGCGCTTCAGTCCATTTGCTGCGGCGGATGAAGTGGATATTCTGCTCGCTGAGCAGCGGGATAAGAATATCATTCAGGACTTCATATTGCTCGTCAACCAGCTGATGGGCATTGACCGAAATCTGTTCCAGCTGCTCATGCGGGGTCAAGCCGTCCGGCCCTATCGCCTTGGGGTCCATTGTCGCCATCTGCAACACGCTGGCTACCCTGACCTCGAAAAACTCATCCAGGTTGGAACTGGAGATGCATAGATAATTGAGCCGCTCCAGCAGAGGCACCTTTTCATCCTTTGCCTGCGCCAGAACCCGCTTGTTAAACTCCAGTAAACTTAATTCACGATTGATATACAGCTCAGGTTTTTGAAGATCTATTATTTCGTCTGTTTCAATTATGTCCATTTTTTAACTACGCCTTAAGCTGTCAGGTGGCAATACCTGTGATAAAAACATGTCGATCGCTGATTTGTTCAATGCTTAGATCCAAACCAGCCTGCGCTATTTGTCCGGCGATTTCTTCCATGCGAAACGCCGCCAGTAATGATTGATAAAAATCCCGTTTGAGAATGTCCGGCTCATCGGCCGCATAGGCTTTCACCATCGCCTGTGCCTCGTCAATGCTATCCGGGCGCAATAAATCCATGACCACCAGCCGCGTTCCCGGCACGGCATATTTTTTAATGACATCCCAGAGCGCCATAGGGTCCGGCAAGTGATGCAGCAGGCTATTGCTGAAGATAATGCCATAGCTGGCTTGCGGCAAGCTTACATAAGGCAATAAACCCTGAATAAACTTGATGCGCGATTTCAGTTCATCAGTTATCGATAACTTACCATAATTTATCATGGCCACCGAACCATCGACAGCATATACTTCGGACAATGGATAGGCTTGGGCAAAACGACGGCTGATATCGCCGGGGCCGCAGCCTAAATCCAAAGCTGTGCCGCTGAAGCCGGGTTCGTTGATAAAAGCCTGCAGGCGCTCGATGAACTGGCTGTGCGGTGTTTCAAAGTCGGCTTCGGCATAGGCCTTGACCTGCGCTTCATCTTCCATCAATTCCGGTTCCAATACTCTCTTCATTGGCAAAATCCTCTTTTTCCCTGTAAGCCGCCGGTGTGGACAGCAATAATTCGCTGGCCGGGCTTGAAGTAGCCTTTGGCAATCAAATCGTAAAGCCCGTAAAGCATTTTGCCGGTATAGACCGGCTCCAGCGAAATAGGTGCCTTAAGCTCGAAAGCGGCGATAAAGTTCATCAATTCGGCATCGACTTGCGCGAAACCGCCAAAATGGTAATCCAGATTGATTTGCCAGTTAGTATAGGGCCGGCTCAGCAGCGATTCGACATCTCCCGTTAAAAAATTCGCGTTCTTCAATGCCGCAAAACCGATAACCGCTACATTCTCCGGAACGGCTTCAACAATGCCGGCCAGCGTCGTGCCGGTGCCGCAAGGCACGCAGAGCACGTCATAAGGTATGCTGATTTCCTGAACCAGTTCCGCCACGCCTTTCAACGCCAAGGCCTGCGCGCCCCCTTCCGGCAGCCAGTATTGCTGCGGCTCGATGCCGAGCAGATCCTGCCAGCCTTTATAGTGGCGAAGCGCTCTGTAATCGGAACGAGACACGAATTTCAGCTCCATGCCCCAATTCTGCAAGTCGGCCAGCGTCGGGTTTAATGCATCCGGCTGTTCGCCGCGGACAAGCCCTATCGTTTTCAATCCCAATTCATGCCCTGCGTAAGCCAGTGCATGCAAATGGTTGGAATAAGCCCCGCCCATGCTGATGATCGTATGCGCGCCTGACGACAAAACCTGATCCAGAATATATTTGAGCTTTCGCCATTTGTTGCCGGAGATGACCGGATGCAGCAAATCATCACGTTTGATCCACAACTCGATTTCATGGCGCTCAAGCAATGGATCATGAATTCTTGATAGAATGGACTTGTCGAAGGTTTGTTCCAGTTGAATCAGTTGCGGGTGCATTTATGTGTGGACGTTTTGTATTGATAGCCTCAGAGCAGCAGATTATTGAGCATTTCAACCTGCGGCGTCTGGCCAATTATCAGCCTGACTATAATATTCCCCCAGGACAAAAAATTCTCAATATTGTTCAATTGGAAGACGGCAGCAACAAGGCCGCCTATCTGCATTGGGGATTGATTCCATCCTGGTCCAAAGACCGCGCCGTCGGCAATCGAATGATCAATGCACGGGCGGAAACATTGGCCGAAAAGCCAGCGTTTAGATCGGCTTACAGGAAACGCCGCTGCTTGATTCCAGCGACCGGTTTTTATGAATGGCAGCGTACCGAATCAGGCAAGAGGCCTTACCACATCCATTATCCGGATAATCGCTTGTTCGCTTTTGCAGGCATCTGGGAACATTGGGAAAATGAGTCCGAAACGATCTATTCCTGCGCAATCATCACCACAGGCGCCGGTACAAAAATCGCACCCGTCCACGACCGCATGCCCGTCATCGTCAGGGCCGAACACTATGCCGACTGGCTGGATAAAAAAACCGAAGCGGCCGATGTCTTGTCTTTTGATCAATCAGACGTTTATCGCGACATGCTGCTGACGCCGGTCAGCAATCGGGTGAACAACCCAGTGCATAATGATGCGGATTGTTTGTCTTGAAGGAATTGTTTGGGGGAAATGTTTGTCGTCTGGAAGATTGCTCTTCCAAACGATAAGAAACTTTTTTAAGTCTGGTGGGTGCTGAGGGGTTCGAACCCCCGACCCTCGCCTTGTAAGGGCGATGCTCTCCCAGCTGAGCTAAGCACCCGACTGATCCGGATATTATACACAATAAATAATATTGATCAAGGCTCAAGCTCATTTTTATGAATAAACCAAGGCAATCATCGAAAGATAAGAGACAGAATGCGACACTTTCAGCTTCCATCCGACACCGAGCCTTTAAAAGAAGCGGCGCTCAGCGCCTTATCGCTCGGCATGATCTTCGCCCCTTCAGCCTGAAGCGGCAACCTGTCTTGCCGCATGATCTATTTTGATCAGATTAATGGTATTGCTATGTTTTTTCCGTATTGACTATCTATCTCAACTATTGCTACTGTCTACCTTCAATTTCAAAAAACACGCGAGCCATTATCAAGCCAAGATCGCTTATCGATTTGATCGAAAAGTTCAGCTCAAATCCTGGCTTACACCACAATTGAGTTTTGGCTGATGCTGCTACGCATGACTGAAAGGTTGTGCTAATGAAGTCATACCATAAATATCGATGGCGCGCTTGCCGCTGATTTTAAGCGTTACCGCAATACACTGGTTTCATTATCGAAACAGGAAGCCGCAAACAGAGAAGAGGACCTATGCGTAGCCTATCAATAAAAATACGATTGCATCCTGCTCGTCTATCTGTTGTATGGCATGAACACTCTGGAATATCCGGTTCGCTGACAAAAGAACCTTTAATGATGCAGCAGTACGTCAAATGCCCTTGCCTGCCCTCAATTGGGTTATTGCCTCTTCTATTGCTGTCCGGTTGTATGGTTGGGCCCGATTATGTTCATCCATCCGTCGAAACAGCTACAAAATGGCTGGATGCCGAGGATCAGCGGCTTAAGATAACGCCTACTGATGCCCAGGAATGGTGGAAATCATTCAAAGATCCGATCCTTGATCAGTTAATTGACCATGCTTACCACGAAAATTTAAATATCCGCGTGGCCGGAGCGCGAGTACTTGAGGCCCGCGCCCAATTAGGCGTCACTATAGGCGATCTTTATCCGCAAAGCCAGCAGATAATCGGCTCGCTGAGTAAAGTACATCTCAGCCAGCGCGCCTCGCAAGCCGCTTTCTCGCAGATATTCGATTACGCCCAGTCGCAACTAGGCTTGACTGCCAGTTGGGAAATCGACTTTTGGGGCAAGTTCCGCCGGGCCATCGAATCGGCAGACGCCGGTCTCCAGGCTGCTATCGCTGATTATGACAATGCGCTGGTCAGCCTTACCGCCGATGTGGCCCGCGCGTATATCACCATTCGGACACTGGAAAAGCGTTTAAGCATTGCCCAACAGAATGTCGAAACGCAAAAGGCGAGCCTGAACATCGCGGAAATCCGCTATCGCGGCGGCACCACTTCCGAACGGGATGTCGAACAGGCCAGAACGGTGCTGGCCAATACGCAAGCGACCATTCCCACGCTCAAGATCAATCTGCGCCAACAGCAAAACGCATTGAGCGTCCTGTTGGGCATGCCTCCGAGCGAGATAAATGATTTGCTGACCGGAACTGCCCAGATCCCCGCGCCTCCTGCACAAGTGGCCGTAGGCATCCCTGCCGACCTCCTGCGGCGCCGGCCCGATGTCCGCCGCGCCGAGTTGCAAGCGGTCGCCCAATCCGCCAACATCGGCGTAGCCAAGGCAGACCTCTATCCCGCCTTCTCGCTCACCGGCACATTCAGTTTGCTATCCACCGATGTCGGCACGTTCAGCCTGGGCGATATGTTTCTCTGGAAAAGCAGGACCGCCAACTTTGGCCCCACCTTGCAATGGAACATCTTCAATTATGGGCAGATCACCAACCAGGTCCGGATACAGGATGCCCGACTGGAAGAGCTGCTGGCCAGTTATCAGAATGCTGTCTTGACCGCTCAACGAGAGGTGGAAGACAGTCTTGTGACATTTCTGCGTTCTCAGGAGCGCGCCCTATCTTTAGGGGACGGCGCCGCCGCTGCCCAACATTCGCTGGACCTGGCAGTGCTGCAGTATCGGCAGGGCATCACCGATTTCACCACGGTCCTGACTGCCCAGCAGGCATTGCTCAGCGTGCAGGATAATCTTGCCAGTACTTTAGGGGATATTTCCAATGGCTTGGTAGGCGTGTACCGCGCTTTGGGAGGGGGATGGCAGATCCGGGAAGGCCACGATGTCGTGCCCGATTCGGTCAAAATGCGCATGGCAAAACGCACGGATTGGGGATCGTTATTGATGCCTACCGCTCAGCCATCGCCGAATGCCCGGCCGCGAGCCGATGCAAGGCGGCCTCTATGGTAAGTAAAGAGCAAAGAGCCATGTTGAAACGTAATAGTGCAGGATGGCTGTCAGTGATGATGGTTTTTATCTCGGGATGTGAAGAAAAGAATGTCTATGTACCGCCTCCTCCTCCACAGGTCACAGTGAGCCACCCCATTCATCAACAGGTCAGCGATTATCTGGAACTTACCGGCAACACCCAGGCTTTTAATACGGTGCAACTGGTTGCGCGCGTGGAAGGTTATCTGGAAAAGATTCTCTTTCACGACGGCGATCGCGTCAAAAAAGGCCAGCCGCTGTTCCTGATTCAGCAGAACACTTATCAAGCCAAGCTAAAACAGGCAGAGGCTCAGGTGCTACAGCAAAAAGCCAGTCTCGATCATGCGCAGACCGAATTGGAGCGGTTTACAGATCTGGTGCGGCAACATGCGGCGGCTCAGACCGATGTGACCAATTGGCGGTTCCAGCGTGACAACGCCCGGGCCGCACTGGCGGCCGCGGAAGCCAGCCGGGATCTGGCAAAGCTGGATCTGAGCTACACGCAAGTTTCCGCGCCTTTTGACGGGCGCATCGACCGTCGTCTCAAAGATCCGGGCAATCTCGTGGGAGCCGGTGAATTTACGCCACTGGCTCAAATTAACCAGGTAGACCCTATATACGCCTACTTCACGATCAGCGAGACGGACCTGCTGAGGGTCATAAAAAAGACCCGCATCGGGCCATACGAAGCGGAAAAAATGAAGATTCCAGCCTTTCTCGCGCTCTCCGGCGAGAAAGGCTATCCTCACACTGGTTATCTGGATTTCACGGCCATTTCCGTGACGCCGACAACGGGCACCTTGTTATTGCGCGCCATTTATCCCAATGCCGATCACACGATTTTGCCCGGGCTGTTCACACGCGTGCGGCTGCTCATCGTCAACTCCGAAAAAATGGCGCTGCTCGTGCCGGAAACGGCCATCGGCTATGATCAGCTCGGCTCATACCTGCTGGTCGTGAACGATAATAACGTCGTTGAACGCCGGTCAGTCAAGCTGGGCATTGCAGCAGGCGAGCTTCGGGTAATCGAAGAGGGACTCAGTGATCAGGATAGAGTGGTTGTAAACGGGCTCCTTCATGCCATTCCGGGAAACAAGGTGAATCCCATACAAAAATCTTTAGCCGGCGGCGAGAATAATACAAGCGAGCCCCCTGCTCCGGCCAAGCCGGAGGCCTCCAAGCCATGATCTCCGAATTTTTCATTGAAAGGCCGATTTTTGCCAACGTTATCGCAATCGTTACCATCATTTTGGGCCTGATTTGCTTTATGAATCTGCCCGTAGCCCAATATCCATCCATTGTGCCGCCGACCGTTCAGGTCACTACACGCTATCCGGGCGCCAGCGCTGAAGTGGTCGCGAGCACGGTGGGCATACCTATCGAACAGGCTGTCAATGGCGTGGAAAACTCGCTCTATATGTCCTCTACGAGCACCAGCGACGGGAGCTATACCTTAACGATCACCTTCAACGTCGGAACCGATCTGAACACCTCCATGACGCTGGTGCAGAACCTGGTTAACAGCGCCCTGCCCCAGCTTCCCGCATCGGTGCAGCCTCAAGGCGTGACAGTAAAGAAAGTGTCCACGGATATTTTGCTGGTGGTATCGCTTTATGCGGATGACGAGCGGTTTGATGAAACGTTTCTTTCCAACTATGCCGTCATCAACCTGCAGAATCCGCTGGCCCGCTTGCCCGGCGTGGGCCAGATCGCCGTGCGGGGCGCGGGGCCTTACAGTATGCGAGTCTGGCTGAATCCTGAAAAGCTCAACTATTTCAGCTTGACCGCGCTTGACGTGATTAACGCCATCCAGCGCCAGAACTTGCAAGTCGCTGCCGGGCAACTGGGCGGTCCCCCTGCTCCTACGAATCTGGGCTTTCAATTCACCGTTAATGCGCTGGGCCGTTTGGAGGATACGGCGCAGTTCGAGAATATCGTCATCAAGAGCGCTCGCGCTGAGTCGGCGCATATAGTACGTGTCCGTGATGTCGCACATGTCGAGCTCAGCCGGCAAAGCTACAGCAATTTTTCCAAGTCCAGCGGCCACAAAGCGGCATTAATACCGGTGTTTACCTTGCCCGGCGCCAACGCGCTGGATGTCGCGGACAAAATCCGGCAAGCCATGGCGGTCATGAGCAAGGATTTTCCGCCGGGCCTGAAATACGATATTCATTACGACACCACGAAATTTGTCCGCAGCGCGATCGATGATGTCTATAGGACCCTGTTCGAAGCCGGCATCCTGGTGCTTATCGTGGTGGTGGTGTTTCTGCAGAACTGGCGTGCCACGCTGGTGCCTGCGACGACCGTTCCGGTCACTCTCATTGGCGCCTTCGCTGCCATGTTCATGCTCGGCTTCGGCATCAATCTGATGACTTTGTTTGCCTTGATTCTGGCAGTGGGCATCGTGGTCGACGACGCCATTGTGATTGTCGAGAATGCCTCGTATCACATCGAACAGGGAATGGCCCCTAAAGAAGCAACAGTCAAGGCGATGCAGGAAATCACCGGGGCAGTCATGGGCATCACTCTGGTGCTGACGGCCGTGTTTTTGCCGGCGGCTTTTCTTCCGGGGATTACCGGACAGCTGTTTCGCCAGTTTGCCCTGGTCATTGCCTCCACGTCCGTCATCAGCGCAATCAACGCCCTGACGCTCAAGCCTGCCCAGTGCGCGCTCTGGCTGCGCCCGGTCCGGGAAAAGAAAGCTAATTGGTTCTCACGGGGCTTTAACAAAGCTTACGGCTGGCTCGAACACGCCTATGTGCAATTAGTCGCCTGGATGGTGAAGCGCGCTTTTCTCATGTTCCTGCTGTTCATATTGGTCATTGCTGTCAGCGCCTGGCGGTTCGCCGTTCATCCGACAGGTTTTCTGCCTACCGAAGACCAGGGCTACGCGATGGTGATCACCAAGCTTCCCGAGGCCTCTTCGCAGCCCCGGGTGGCCGCCGTCAGCAAGGCACTGGATGGCATTCTCGGCAAAACGCGCGGCTTGGAAGCCTGGGTCACCATCGGCGGCTTGTCCATAATCGACGGCGCGAATGTCCCTAATATGCTGACGACGTTCATCGTTTATGAGGATTGGGACAAACGCGGCAGCGAGTTAAGCCAGGACAAGATCACCAACGACTTGCGCCATGAACTTGCTTCAATAGAGGAAGCGATGTCCATTGTGCTGATCCCGCCCCCTATCCGCGGACTGGGCCAGGGAGGCGGGTTCCAGATGATCGTGGAAGACCGCGAGGGTCTTGGCCTTGGCGAGTTGCAGAAAGCGGTCAATGAAGTCATCAGCGCGGGTAATTCGCAATCGGGCCTGCAGCATTTGACCTCCACCTTCAGCGCCACGAGTCCGCAGCTTTTCCTGGATATTGACAGAACCAAAGTGGAATCGCTGAATATTCCGCTGAATAATGTGTTCTCTACGCTGCAAGCCTACCTGGGCTCCTCCTTCGTCAATTTGTTTAACAAATTCAACCAGGTCTTTCAGGTCTATGTTCAGGCTGACGCGCCGTTCCGTTTGCGGCCGGAAGACATCAAGAACCTGTATGTCCGGAATGAGCAGGGCGAAATGGTGCCGCTGGGCACGCTGCTGGACATCAAACGGACCCTGGGTTCCGAACTGGTGATGCGCTACAACCTCTACCCTTCCGCGCAAATATACGGTGCGGCGGCTCCGGGATTCAGCTCCGGCCAAGCCTTGAACCTGATGGAACAGTTAACCAAAAATATTCTGCCCAAAGGGATGAATATCGATTGGACGGCAACCTCTTTCCAGGAAAAGCAGGTGGGCAATCAAGCCTACTTTATTTACGCCCTTTCGATCACGCTGGTATTCATGGTTTTGGCTGCTCTATACGAGAGCTGGACAAGCCCTCTGGCCGTTGTCCTGGTCGTGCCTATGGCCCTGGTAGGGGTGCTCCTGGCGCTGTTAATGCGGGGATTCGACAATAATATTTATACGCAGGTAGGGCTGGTCCTGATGATCGGCCTGGCCTGCAAAAATGCCATCCTGATCGTCGAATTCGCCCGGCAACTGCAGGCCGAAGGGATGTCCGTAACGGAAGCCGCGGTGGAAGCCACCCGTCGGCGGTTCCGGCCCATCGTCATGACTTCGTTCGCTTTTATTCTTGGCGTCGTGCCCTTGCTTGGCGCCTCGGGGGCGGGCGCGGCCAGCCAGCAGGCCATCGGTACGGTGGTTTTTGGCGGCATGCTGTCGTCAACGCTTCTGGCCAT
Organism: Methylobacter sp. Wu1; assembly: GCF_036553575.1. NCBI lineage: Bacteria > Pseudomonadati > Pseudomonadota > Gammaproteobacteria > Methylococcales > Methylococcaceae > Methylobacter > Methylobacter sp. Wu1. The sequence continues at coordinate 17,630 of NZ_JAZHOC010000012.1, forward strand.
ACCGTTCGTGCCTGTGCTTTATGTCATTACGCAGCAGTTGGCGGCGTGGAAAATTAAATTATCGTCTTAAATTCAGCCCTTCGCGCGACCAGATGAATATAACGCCCCATCTCGCGATAGGTGGGCATCCGGCAATGACGGTATTCCAACTCGAATATTTCATCCAGATCACTTTGCTCGCGAATAGCCCTGGTCATGTAATCATGAAACACCCGAATGCCGGTATGGGCCGTTACGGTAAAGCCCCATTGCTGAAGCTGTTCGATAACCTCATGAGGATACTGCGGATTGGGCGGCGTCAAATTCTTGCCTTTGGCCAGATAAGAGCCGTCGAGCAGGCGCTTCAGGCGCCATTCCCCCTTCAGGGCATTGGTATAAATCATGGCATTGCGGTTATAAAACAACAGCGACAATGAACCGCCCGGTTTGACTCGGTCTGCTATTGTCTGCAGAGACGGCATGGGATCGGCCAGCCATTCCAGCACGGCATGAAGCAACACCAGATCAAACTGGGGCAACTGCCGCGCCAGTTCCTGCGCGGCAGCGTGATGAAACTGCGCCGACAAGCCGGCCTCGGCAAATTGCTGCTGCGCCCGCGCCAGCATTTTTTCCGACAAATCGCACAATGTCAGCTGATGCCCCCGCTCTGCGAGCCACAGGCCAATCTGGGCAAATCCGCAGCCGGCGTCCCATACCGTCAACGGCTCATTCCGGTAAAAACTGTCAAGATCCTCCTTGACCAGCTTAAGCCGCCAGTCGCCTTTGCGCGTGCCATAGATTCTTTGCTCAAATTTTTCTATCAGGAAGTCAAAATTTCGGTCTTGTTGTAATTTCATTAATTGGATAAATCAAAGGGGACTGTCAGAATCAAGGGTACACAATGCGTACCCCTGTAGGTTTTTTCATGATTTTTCAGCAGCTTTTAAAGCCATATCAGTCTTTGACAGGCTTTGGGGTAATTCTATTCAATCCGTGCCTCTACTTTGTTTGATCGCCCACGCCACATCCGCCGCCTGACGGTTTTCTCTGACATCATGCACACGGAACATCTGCACGCCCGCCATAACACCTAAAGCCGTGGTCACGGCGGTGGCGGTCACCAATTCAGCCGGTTCCGATACGTCGCAGATAGCGCCCATGAAGCGCTTGCGGCTGGTGCCCAGCAGCACCGGATAGCCTGTGGCTACGAACGCATCCAGATGCGCCAGCAGGTCGATATTGTCTTGCCTGCGTTTGCCGAATCCGATGCCCGGATCGATGGCGATTCTCTCTTTTTTAATGCCGACCTTTAATGCCGCATCAACTTGCCGATGCAGTGCCGCCAGCACTTCCTGCACAACATCATCGTAATAGGGATTATTCTGCATGGTTTTCGGCGCGCCCTGGCTGTGCATCAGGATGATTGGCGCATCGGTTTCGGCGGACAGCGCCAGTATGGCTTCGTCATCGCGGCCGGCCGAGATATCGTTGATGATATCGGCGCCGGCCTCGAGCGCCGCTCTGGCGACTGCGCTCAACGTCGTATCGATGCTGATCGGAATATCGGCCGACACCTGCTGCCTGATCGCTTCAACCACCGGTACCACGCGCCGTATCTGTTCATCGGCGGCAACCGGTTCCGCGCCCGGACGGGTCGATTCGCCGCCTATGTCGATGATGTCGACACCCTCGTCCAGCATGCGCCGGGCCTGCCGGACAGCAGCCTCGACATCCGAATACTGGCCGCCATCGGAGAAACTGTCCGGCGTGACATTCAAAATCCCCATAATCAGCGGTTTATCGATCTGGCCGAACATGCTTGAGCTCCTGTGCGTATTGCAGCGTATTTATTCAGGTATAATAGAGAAACCATTAATTATACGAAATCTTCCGACCCCGAGTAATGATTAAACCACGTTTAGCCTGGGCTATCACCGGCTCCGGCCATTACATAGAAGAATGCCTGAGCTTCCTGCTGACCCTGGATGATGTCGACTTGTATATCAGCCAGGCCGGCGAGGAAGTGCTGAAAATGTACAGCATCGATCTGAGCGATATCCGCGCGAGAATGCCGGTCTACCGTGATAAAGCCGCCTCGGCGCCGCCGGTCGGGCATTTTTACAAGGGCCATTACCATACCTTCGTGATGGCGCCGGCCACGTCCAACACGGTTGCCAAGTGTGTGTTGGGTATCGCCGATTCGCTCGCGACCAATTTATATGCGCAGGCCGGGAAATGCAGGGTGCCCAGCATTGTCTATCCTTGTGACACCGCGCCGGAAATGGAAACGACGGCGCCGGGCGGAAAAGTCATGGTTTATCCGCGCCGGATCGATCTGGAAGCGACCGAAAAACTGCGCACATTCGAATACACGACGGTCGTCGACAGCGTCGACGAATTGATCATCAAAGTGAATGAACGGCTTAAGGCCCTAAAATGAGCGAACATATACTCTTTTTGACCGGCAGGCTGGCGGAAAAACAGCTGCATGCGATCCTTAAAAAAATGCAGCCGGAATTTACTTATACGGTGCATGAACTGGGACTTAAAGTTGCCGCCCTGATGACCGCCGACATGATCGCCCGGCGCCTGACCGATACCTTCGGCGCTGATCGCATCCTCGTGCCGGGACGCTGCCGCGGCGACCTGGAAGCCTTATCGAAGGATTTGGGCATTCCGGTGGAACGCGGACCGGAAGAATTGAAGGATTTGCCGCAGTTTTTCGGAAAAGAAGCTCACAAGATCGATCTAAGCCGCTACAGCGTCAAAATTTTCGCCGAAATTACCGACGCGCCCAATATTACTGTTGAAGAAGTCGTCAAGCGTGCCTATTACTATAAACAAAACGGCGCCGACGTCATCGACATAGGCTGTCTGCCGAGCACCGATTTTCCGCACATGGAGGCTGTCATCGGCACGCTGAAACAGGAAGGCTTCACGGTCAGCATCGACTCGCTCGAGGAAGACGACCTGCTCAGGGGCGGCAAGGCCGGCGCCGATTATTTGCTCAGCCTGCACGAAAGCAGTCTCTGGATTGCCGATGAAGTGGCGTCAACGCCGATTCTGATTCCAAAGAAACACGAAGATCTGGCTTCGCTGGACCGGGCCATTGAAGGCATGCAGGCCAAAAACCGCGCCTTTATCGTCGACCCGATCCTGGACCCTATCCACTTCGGCTTTACGGCCTCGATCGTGCGCTATCATGAAGTCAGGAAGAAATATCCCGATATCGAGATGATGCTCGGCGTCGGCAACATAACCGAACTGACGCATGCCGACACCTTAGGCATGAACACCCTGCTGCTGGGCATTTGCTCGGAGCTCAATATCAACAGCATTCTGGCTACCGAAGTCAGCAAGCATGCCTGCCGCGCCGTCAAGGAAGCCGATCTGGCGCGCCGCATCATGTTTGCAGCCAAGGAGCACAACATGTTGCCCAAGCATATCGATCCGGGCTTAATGGCCCTGCACGAGATATCGCCGTTCCCGTATCAACTGGAAGAAATCAAGGAAATCGCTGCGCAAATCCGCGACCCCAGCTTCCGCATCCAGATCAGCGCCGAAGGCCTGCATGTTTTCAACCGCGACGGCTTTCACAGCGCGACCGATCCGTTCGATCTGTATCCCAAACTGCAGGTTGAAAACGACGGCGGCCATGCCTTTTATTTAGGCGTAGAGCTGGCGCGCGCCGAAATCGCCTGGCAGCTCGGCAAGCGTTTCAGTCAGGACCAGCCATTGACCTGGGGCTGCGCCGCCAAGACGACAGAACCTACCGTTGACCTGCACACCTTCAAACCGGCAGGCACTACCCTACAAAAAAAATAATGATCCAAGAAACCATAGTCACCACCGTAAACACCTCCGGGGCAGCGCACATCGCTCCCATGGGCATCCATATTGCTGGCCCGTCGGCCGATGAATTGATCATCCTGCCGTTCCGGCCTTCAACCACGCTCGACAATCTGCTGTCCAGCCGAACAGCCGTGATCAACTACTGCGATGATGTGCGCATTTTTGCCGGCTGCCTGACCGGCCGGCGCGACTGGCCGTTGAAGCCGGCCGAAAAAATCAACGGTCAGGTATTGGTGGCGACCCTGGCGCATGCCGAGGTGGAACTGGCGCGCGTGGAAGAAGACCCGGTCCGGCCTAAACTGTTCTGCAAAGTTATTCATAGCGTTAATCATGCGCCATTTCAGGGCTTCAACCGCGCCCAGTTCTCGGTATTGGAGGCCGCGATCCTGATCAGCCGCCTGCATAGGCTCCCGCTTGAAAAAATTGAATCCGAAATCGACTACTTGCGCATTGGATTTGAAAAAACCGCCGGCAACCGGGAGCTTGAAGCCTGGAATTGGCTGATGGCCGTTATCGACGCACATAAAAAGGAGATGAATGCATGACCGGAATGCTTGCCAGCGTCAACAGCCTGGATGAAGCCGCCCTGGTGCTGGACTTACAGGCCGACATCATTGATCTGAAGCAGCCCGAGCAAGGCGCACTGGGCGCTTTGGAAACGAGGCTCGTCAGGCAAATCGTGGCCCACATAGACGGGCGCTGTCCTGTCAGCGCGACAGTCGGCGATTTGCCCATGCAGCCGGAGATCATTTTTGAGGCCGTCAAAGCGATGGCCGAAACGGGCGTCGATTACATAAAGATCGGCTTTTTCCCCGGCGGCGATTGGCTAGGAACCGTAGATAAATTATCGGCACTGGCCGGACAGCATGCCTTGATTGCAGTATTGTTCGCCGACACGCAGCCTGACCTATCCATTATTGCCTGTCTTAAAGACGCCGGCTTCAAAGGCGCCATGCTCGATACTATGGACAAGCAAAAAGGCTCTTTGATGGAGGTCATGGACGAAACCGCTATCGGGCGATTCGTCGAACAAGCCAAGACCAGCCAATTGCTGTGCGGACTGGCAGGTTCCCTCAGACTGGCGGATATCCCCGGCTTAATGCCTTACAAAGCCGATTATTTGGGTTTTAGAGGTGCATTATGCCAGCAGCATAACCGCATCGCGCAACTGGATATAGAAGCAATTACAAAAATCAGACAGGCTATTGCTGATGCCATCTAAAACCACCATCACGACCAAAATTCTGATCGGGATGGTCATCGGCCTGTTATCAGGCAGCCTGATCAACGCTTTCGGCAAGGATATCGCTTTTATCCAGACTTATCTGGTCAACGGCTTGTTTTATGTCGTTGGTGCAGCATTCGTCAATGCCCTCAAAATGCTGGTCGTGCCGCTGGTCACTTTTTCATTGATTTGCGGCGTCTGCGGCATCGGCGACGTCAGCGTGCTGGGCCGCGTGGGTCTTAAAGCACTGGCTCTTTTCATTCTGACCACCGCGATTGCGATTACGCTGGCGCTCAGCGTCGCGGCCTTGATCGGCCCCGGCCAAGATTTCGCCAATGCGCAGCCCTTGTCAGACTTTACGCCGCCGCCAGCACCGCCTGTCACGGAAGTGTTGATCAATATCGTACCTGGCAACCCTGTTCAGGCTTTTGCCGAAGGCGATATGCTGCAGATCATTTTCTTCGTCATCGTATTCGGCATCGCCATGCTGATGGCCGGCGATACGGGCCGGCAACTGGCTCAATCGGCCGAGAGAATGAACGAAGTCATGATGAAGGTTGTAACGCTGGTGATGGACTTTGCCCCGGTCGGCGTGTTTTTTCTGATGGCAAAGACCTTTTCCGAGCAAGGCATCGGTCTGGTTATGCCGATGCTCGGCTATTTTTCAGCGGTCGTTTTTTGCCTGCTGCTGCATTTTTTCGGCACTTACAGTTTGTTGATTGCTTTAATGGCGAAACTGAATCCAGCGGTGTTTATCCAGAAAATGCGCTCCGCGCATATTTTCGCGTTCAGTACGGCCAGTTCCAATGCCACGATCCCGGTTAACCTTCAGATCGTGGAAAAGCGCCTCGGCGCCAATAATGCCATTGCTTCATTTACGATTCCGTTGGGCGCAACCGTCAACATGGATGGCACGGCAATCATGCAGGGCGTCGCGACCGTGTTTATTGCCAATGTCTATGCCATTGATCTGAGCCTGAGCCAATATGTGACGGTAATCGGCATGGCGACACTGGCATCGATCGGCACGGCCGGCGTGCCCGGCGTCGGCCTCGTTATGCTGGCCATGGTGCTGAATCAGGTCGGGCTGCCTGTAGAGGGTATCGGCCTGATCATGGGCGTGGACAGGGTTCTGGATATGATGCGCACAGTGGTCAATATTACCGGCGATGCGGTAGTCACCTGCATTATTGCGCGCGGTGAAAATGCGCTCGACGAAAGGGTTTTCAACGACCCCAGCGCCGGCATCATCACGGAGATCGAGCTGCCTCATAAAAAGACGCATCTATAAATTAGATGTCTTTCAATAAGCGGTTTTGCTCGGCATTTTCGATACACTGCCTGAATTCATTGACGACATTCATAAACTGCTCATCCTCCCCGATATCCGGCAGATGATTCTGCCCCCGCCGCTCCAGCGCATTGATGACATAAGCTACCGTCACTTGATTGACATCGACGGCAGGCAGATAAACCTCATCGGCATCATCCTCGGCTTTAACCTGGACAACAATCTGGCAGGCCATCAGTTCCGCTAAAGCGCCGTGGATAATATAGGCTGGAAGAGCCAGCCGGGATGCTATTTCAAGTGCGCTTAAGGGATCTTGCTGTGCCACGAAATTCTTGATGATCAAATGCGCCGCTTTCAGCGCGATAACCTTTTTCAGAAAAAGACTCAAGTCCTCGGCTTTGTTCTTGCCTTGGTAATCCTCATAGTTCTGCAAATAAAAACTGATCTCGCAGCCGAACAGGACGATCATCCAGCCGATCTGCAGCCAGACGATGAACAAGGGCAAGGCGGCGAAACTGCCGTAAATGGCGTTATAACTGGACACGCCGATTTGCAGGGCCAGATAGCCCCATTGCGCCAATTGATAGACAATGCCGGTAATCACGCCGGCGATGATGCCGGCCTTGTAATCCACTTTGAGGTTAGGCATAAAAATGAAGGTAAAAGCGAAGAGCCCGGACAAAATAACGACCGGCAATAACCCCAATAGCCTGAGCACCGCCCATGTACCCATCTCCGGCAGGTTGATGGCGTCTACCAGCCAGGTTATCTGTGTTTTCAGAAATACGGTAATACCGCTGGAAATGACCAGTAAGATGGGAGCCAGCAACATGATTGACAGATAGTCGGTTAACTTACGCCCTAACGCCCTGTCTTTGTCCATTTTCCAGATACGGTTAAAGGATCTCTCGATATGGCCGATCAATTTGATCACAGTCCAAAACAAAACAATGATACCGATACCGGCCACCACTTCGCCTTGCGTACTGGCCAGCAGATTTTCCGCAAAATCGATTAACTTCAGTGCCAGCGTATCATGGCTGGGCATCTGCTCGAGCAGTTGTTCTTTCACTGTTTTTTCATAGCCGAAGCCCTTCGCGATGCCAAACAACAGGGCGAAAACCGGCACTATCGCCAATAGCGAATAAAGCGTCAAGGCGGACGCTCTCAAAGGCCCCAGGTCGCGATTGAATCCTTCATAAGACAAAAGAATGATTTTTGTGAATTTCAGCACTTTCGCCTTGAATGGCGAGAGCCGCTGTTCGCGCCGAGCCCAGATGTCTTCTTTGAAATAATCGATGATATTGAGATTCATGAGCTGGCCTATGGCTGTCGAATTTCGTTGAATCGATATCGATGTTTTAGCGCTATGACTGCTCGAAATGCCGCTAATTCAAAATAAGCCGTACAGCGGCGCGCTACAGCCATAATCAATCCGTATTCTTATTGCTATAGATTGTGTCAACCAGATTCTTAAACCATCGGGGCCTAAACAGCACGATAAACAAACCTATAGTCGCGGTAATCGGAATTGGTCCAATATCCAGTATCATCAATAGCAGCAATGTGAAAACGCATTTGATCCTCGTAGCCAAATGACGACCGCTCATGAAAGCACCCGATTGAAATAGAAGTCGATGAATTAAAAGGATTGTAAGTCAATCCGCCCGCCAACAGAAGCTACAATGTATAATGCCATTTAGCGTAAAATATGAAGTTGAGCGGCATCGCTTGGCAATAATGCATCGCTAAGCCTCCGCATGTATTGAATTCATGATGAATAATGATCCGTTTGACTGGCGCTTGCCAGCTGATGCGCGACTAAATGACATTAGATAAAAAACCGGGCAGATGACTGAGGAAGACCGATTATTTCAACAAACGGGCCGCGCCGACGATTTCGCTTTTGATGAGCGTGTTGCCACGGTATTCGATAACATGGTTTCCAGAAGCGTGCCTTTTTAATCATGCCTGATGAGTTTTTATTTGTTTACGGCACTTTAAGGCAGGAATTTGCATTGCCCGTGCATGATTTGATGAGACAACATTGCCGATTCCACGGCCAGGGCAGCATATACGGCCATCTTTACCAAGTCGACGGTTACCCCGGCGTTATTGCGCCGCCCCATTGCCGCAGCCGGGTGCATGGAGAACTCTACCGCATCATCAGCAAGGATGAGCTTTTTCGGCTGCTGGACGACTATGAGCAGTGTTCGGCAAAGTATCCGAGGCCGCATGAATATGTCAGAAAGCAGGTGGATATAGCAACAAACAGCGGCGATGTCAGCAAGGCATGGATCTATATTTACAATCGCGCAGCCGCCGGGCTGGCCCGCATCCATTCAGGTGATTACGTCAGCCATACGCGTGTTTCCGGCAAAGTCCGATACAATGCCGTTTAAAATACATCTGTTACGGTTGCCTGCTTGATTATCAGAGTTTCCTTTTTACTGTTCCTGCTCTCGCTGCCGGTCCTGGTGCTGGCGGAAGTGTTGCTGTGGCTGAAAATTCCCGGCCTGCCTGAGTTGATTGCCAGATTTGGATCAGCCATGTTGTTAAGCGCGTTGCTCATCCTGGTCATGGCCGCATTGCTGGCTATACCTAAATTAGTCATACGCGCTGCTCTGAAATACTTTTCGGCCGGAGAGCGCCTGCAGCGCCGGCTAATGTTCGTTCAGGCCCGGCAGGAGCACGTCAGGCAACTGTTTCATTTCAGAACGTTAAAAGTAAAATACCTGAGTGAAATGCGCAGGAAGCGCCTGTTAAAAGCAAACAATCGCAAGCATATCCGGTCTTTATCGAAATCCATCCATAAAGATCTGCTGGCGATCAAAAGAAAATTGCCGAAAACCACGTTCAAGCAATTGCGGCGGGACAATATCCGCTATCGCAAGCAGCAGGATATTGAGTCTCTGCTACAACTTCAGCAAAAAATTTCCACCCTCATCTAGCGCTTATGTCTGTTTTAAAAAACTGGGTACTTAACCTCGTCAATCTTTTCCATGCGGTTAAAAAGGAAAACCTGGACTGGCAGGAGGCCAATCAGGAACAACAGGCCAGACTCAGACACGCCCGCGTGTTGGCCGAGAAAACGCTGGAAGCCGACCTGAAAAAGCGCAGCGTGCAACTGGAGCACGACATTGCATTGCTCAGGACCCGGCATGATGCCGAGCTAACCATGCTGAAAACCAAGTGCCAACAGGACATCAAGGACTACAAGCAGTATCTGGATTCACTCGATCAGCTCAAATCATCGATCCGGACGAGTTACGCGCATCTGCCCGAGGCGGTCGCCTTCACGATCCATCATCACGCGAAATACCTGCTCAACCAGATGTGGGAAGCCGAGGATTTTGAAGAGAAAATGCAGCACGAAATGCGCCTGATCAAGTTCATGACCACCGTGCATGAAGATGCCCGATTGCATCTGGAGGGAAAGACGGTCGATAGACTGCCTGAGAAAACGCTGAGTTTGATTCAGGAGCAATGAATACATACTTACAGGCTCACCTGACAGTCTGTATATACATCCATAAAGTGTAAAACCCCGAACTTTGATGTGTCGCCACCAATAAACTCATTGTCTAAGCCCTCACTGCTCGAGGGATGATGCATGAAAATTAAGCCGGGTTGGAACAAAATTTGACTCGCTCCTAATATTTTTAAAGCTAATCGATATCGGCAAAAGGCTGATATTGCCTGGAGAAACTTTTGAAACAGTCTTTTTATGATCTAAATTATTCTGATTTAGAGGCGGTTGTAAATCAAAATAACTTAAACCCCTCAGTGGCGACAGTTCTTTTTAACTGGTATTACAAGAAAAAAGAAAACACTCAATGCCATAATAAAATTTCTAAATCCTCGTTGGCCTTTTTTGAACAAAATTTTGATTTCTCTCTACCCGAAATCGATACAGTTTATGAGTCACAAAGAGATCGATCAGTAAAATTTCTTTTCAAGCTTAAAGACAATCATAAGGTTGAAACCGTCCTTATCCCGTTTAACAATAAATATTCTATTTGCCTCTCATCGCAGGTCGGCTGCGCAATGAATTGTTCTTTTTGTTTTACCGGAGAGCAAGGGCTTAAAAGAAATTTGACCACGAGTGAAATTGTTGGGCAATTTCTAAAAGCTTGGCGTTGGTTGGCAATAAATAGGCCTGGAGAAGAGAGGATTTTAAATATTGTTTTTATGGGACAAGGCGAGCCTTTACATAATTTTGATGCCGTTAAAAAAGCGTGTGAAATTTTTTTATCTCAACACGGAACTTCAATTGGCGTTCAAAAAATTACTGTCTCAACGGCTGGTTATATTCCTGGGCTTAAAAGATGGAGCCAGGAAGTTCCTGGCGTGAACCTTGCGCTATCCCTTCACTCACCGTTTGAAGAAAAGAGAAATGAACTTATCCCCATCAATAAAAAATATCCGCTGGATGAGGTGTTGGCCTATATTGACAAGATACCTTTAAATAAAAAGCAATTCATTACTTATGAATATATTCTGATAAAGGATTTCAATGACGCTCCGGATGATGCTGAAAAACTGGGGATGATGCTGGCCGGCAAAAGCGCTTATATAAACCTGATTCCTTTTAATTCATTCCCGGGATCACGTTACATGCGTCCGGATTTGGATAAGGTTGAAAAGTTTAAGGAAGTTTTGGATGCTTTTAAGATCCCGACTTTAATAAGAGGTGCTAAAGGTGATGACGTATTAGCGGCATGCGGACAACTCAATTCCAATAATCAGTAGGATACGGATCGTGAACGATGCGGTTCGTACCTTACCGCATCCTACCGCGCTAACTGCCCAAATTGAGTAATCAACCCTCCACGATATCATAAAAAAGATAAGAAGGATTTATGAGTTACAAAAATCGACAGATTGAAGAATTCCTACACAACTATTATTTCATGAAGATGCCTCCCCAATATGCAGTGATGATCAAAGGGGACTGGGGGGCAGGGAAAACTTCCTTTATCCAGCGTTCAGCCGAGAAGTTAAAAGAAGACGATGGTTGTGCTTTATATGTCAGTTTGTACGGAATTTCTGATACGAAAGCTATTGAATATGAGCTCTTTCGACAGATTCATCCAAGACTAGCGGGCAAGAATATGATTCTCGCAGGACGTATTGCGAAAGGATTCCTTAAAGGCATGCTGAAGATCGATCTTGATGGGGATGAAAAGGAAGACGGATCTCTATCAGTCTCAATACCGGACATAGATTTACCTGAATATTTACAAAATATTAATGGTCACGTTTTAATATTTGATGACATAGAGCGCTGTTCGATTCCAATAGTTGATCTACTGGGATACATCAACTATTTTGTTGAGCATGGTGGTCACAAGGTTGTTTTGGTAGTGAACGAAAATGAGATCATGAAGTGCGATACCAAAAACGAGCAATCAGAAAGCCAGAATTCGAGCATAAAGGCTGATTACAAACGGATTAAGGAAAAGCTGGTCGGTAAGACTTTTGAAATCGAATCCGATGTAGAAGGAGCTGTGAGTGCCTTTATCGAGGAAATCGGCAAAGGTCATGGTCGAACCGCTATCGAGAAGAATAAACAGCTAATCTGCAATTTATATAAAGCATCAAAGTATCAAAATTTGCGGCATCTACGCCAGGCTATACTTGAATTTGATCGTTTAATGGCTGTTATTTCTCCTAAATTCAGAAAAAATAAGCTTTTGATCAAAGACTTGTTGAGTTCGTTATTGATCTATATAACTGAAGTTCGCAGCGGCAATTTGAAGCCATCAGAAATATCGAATATTAGAGATATTATTTATAGTGGCATATTTACTAAGAGCAAGCAGAAATCGTCGCCCACAAATATGAACAAGTACAATGGATTTGTTTGGCTCGATGGCCCACTTCCAGGAAAACTATGGGCCGACATTATAGGTACTGGCTTAATTGATGCGAAAGCCGTCAATGGGGCAATCAAAAATAGCCATTACTTTGCAAGAGAGGATAGGCCAGAGTGGCGGCGCTTATGGGAATTTTACACATTAAGCGATGATGAGTTCACACTGCTGGTTAATGATGTCGCCCAAAAGTTCAATGCTAACCAATATGAAGACGTTGGAATTTTATTCCATGTGGCAGGCATTTTGCTAAAGTTGTCGGAATTCGGCATCTATTCTGTGTCCACAGATGATATTCTTTTAAAAGCTAAAGCTAACCTTAATGAGCTTACAGCGGCTGGCAAAGTGAATTGCTTCACAAAGATTATAGATCCGATGTCCCCTATAGGATGGGGTGGGTTGGGTTTCACGAGTTTTGATAAACCTGAATTTCTTGCCTTAGCTGACCATCTCAAGGAATGTGTGAAGAAAGCAACAGAGGCTAGCCTTCCGAAGGCCGGTGAAGAACTGTTAAAAGAGATGAAAACAGATTCCGAAAAGTTCGCAAGGGCTTTGATTGTGACTAATGGTGGAGACAATTTTTACTACAATAAGCCGATTCTTGCACATACCCAACCGAAAAATTTCGTTAAGACGGTTATAGAAAACCTACCAGATGTATTTAGAACCTTGGCTGAGGCGCTAAAAGTTCGTTACAACTCTAATCATGCAGTCGACCTTATAGAAGAGCTAGACTGGCTTCGTAATGTAATATGCCTTTTAGACCATGAAATCGAAAATCGTAATGGAAAAATTAGCAGCCTTCAGCTAAAGCACTTAAGAGACACTATGTCAGATTGTATCGAAGCATTTCAAAGGGTGATGCCATCCTCGTCAGAAGAACTAGCTCGTAGCTCGTAGGATGCGCTGAACGCAGTGATGCGCATCGATCGCGATGACTGCTAAGAATCGATTCACTCCCCTTTCCCTGCAATTCAATCGGCTTCTGTAGGTGACAGGCTTTAGCATTTGCCTGTGCAAAAGAGGATTTGTTGATAAAAAACAGTTTTCTCCGCATCTTCGTCAAGTAAGCCTATCTACTGTGGTTGGCGTATCGATAGGTTTCGGGTATTCCATCGCTTTTTAGATCACCATTCTCCGGCCGGTCTTCGCTGATGAGAAGATCGTCTCCACGACCCGGATATCGCGCAGTCCTTCCTCGCCAGGCACCCGCAGAGGTTGATTATGTAAAATAGCGAATGCATCGTCATCCATCTGCCTGGCTTGCTGGCTGTCCAGGAAGGCGTCTAATGTTCTGCCATCGCTGGTTGATCCACGGATACCGCTATACGCCTGAAAGGGCTCCAGCTGATACCAGCCTTTTTCGCAGTCCACGTGCAGGGAATTCATGCTCCTAGCGAAGCTTGTCCTGCAATGCGCCTTGATGCCGCTTGGAAACTCGAGATCGAATGTCATCGTTTCGTCCACATCCTTGAAAACTTCCGGGCGGTTCGTCGACTGCTGGGCAATCACTGCGATCGGCTCTTCACCACTGCAATAGCGCGCGGCCTGTAGCGAATAAACCCCCATGTCGTACATGGCGCCTCCCCCCATGCTCTTTTTCTGCCGCCAGTGATCGGTTCGATCGTAGTAGAATCCGGCGGCGGCCGATATCGATTTTACCGGCCCATAGACTCGCTCTTTGCCGAAGCGGATCACGGCCTGGGTATTGGGCTCATGCTGCATGCGATAGCCGATCGCCAGCTTGACCCTGTGATCCCGGCAGGCCTTGAGCATCGCTTCGCACTCCTTGACCGTCATGGCCATGGGCTTTTCACACCAGACATGCTTTCCGGCGTTGGCGGCGCGAATGGCGTATTCCGCATGCATCGCATTGGGCAGCACGATATAGACGACATCGATGTCCGGGTTGTTGGCGATCTTATCCATCGATTGATAGTCATAAATATTCCGGTCAGGAATGCCATAGCGCCGTTTCCACTGCTCGGTTTTGGCCGGTGTCCCGGTGACAATGCCGGCAAGATAACAGTACTTCGTGCGCTGCAAGGCCGGGGCCAGAAGGTGGGTGCTGTAGCGGCCCAGCCCCACCAGGGCGACGCCCAGGCGCTCCTTGGCTGGCCGGGCAAGGATATTGAATGGTGGAAGCGCCAGAGCACTGGCGCCCAAAATCACTTGCTTGATGAATCTTCGGCGGGCAGGAATTTGTTGTTTCATAGAAAGTCCTCGAAAAATGAAGCGGGCACACATACCTGTAGATTTTTCCTAAGGAACTACGAATAACGATTGAAAGGGAGCAGCTCCGCTCCCGTCAGAAGCATCAATAGCTTTTTTGTTAAGTGAAAAGTATGAAAAAAGTGGAAGCTTGTCAATTTTGCGACAGATCCGCAAATAGAACTTGCTGCGCTTTAATCCCCAGCGCCACGCTTGGGAAAACCGACTGTCTGCGACAACAGCACTTGTTGATCATGGGACAATTCCAGCGCGTCAGCAATGGCGGCACGGTCGATCCATGCGCGAATGACCGTAGAGAGGCCGGTGCTCGCGGAAAATAAATAGACATTCTGCGCAATGGCGCCCGCCGCCGCGGAAGCATAGGATTCACGTTGAGTGACCGGTACCATCGCCATGCGCCTGTGATCGGCCACATAAACCAGATCTAACGGCGCTTCATCGACAAAGTCCTGATAACCCGTTATTCGCCTCAGGTCCTGTTTCACCATAAGGTCGAGCGCTTGCCTGTGAGCGTCATACCAATAAGCTCCCTCAGGAAGTGCCACATAAACATCTATCTCCTGCGCATTTAAGGCCGAAGGTGCGGTACGCCCGCCATCGGGTCTGTTAACGCCGTAAGCCGCCCAAAGCAAGTCGGAAAGTAGCTGCAATGGTAAAACATCAGGAGCAAATTCACGCGACGAACAGCGTTTGAGCAGCGCCTCCATAAGCGGAAGTCCACCCGCTTTCTGAGGCGGGGGCAACGCGATCGATTCGGCCGATTTCCCCCGAACGGGACCGGGGCGCAATTGTCCCATCATTCCCAAGACCAATTTAGTCAACGTTTTCACGGCGGTTTCTCCGGATTTGTTGAAGTAAGAAGCGCAGAATCGGTTATGCTTTTTTGAGTGAAGTGAGCCTTAAAAAATTGCATTAACGCCTGGTTTTTTGCTCAAGGCCTTCGGCTGTGCGATCACCAAGATCAGTTTTTTCCCGTGCTGATATTATCTCGAGATTAAAAATGAATAGCTGCTATGTGCCAGGAGCAACCTCTCAATAATTTTTGTTAAATGTCAGGTGAGCTTTTGAAAACAGTCATCAACGCCTCACATCATCGCCAGCAAAAAACTGAGCGATGATTTTTGTTGTTTGAGTGTATGTGATTCTTGAACCAATCAATCCTCACTTGGAGCAAGGCTGCTGAAAATATCCGATAAATTATCGGGCTGCAGAGCCCATCGGTATGCAGGATGAATTTCCCAATTGAATCCGAAATCGACAAATTTATGAGATAAATATCTGCTTTCTTCAAAATAGCGTCTTTCTATAAACTCCCCTTTCTCTTTTCGCGCTGTCAGGAAATTTATTTTGTACATGAAAGCGGCAAGGTCTTTGGTGTCAGCTGGGCGATTCCATAGAAATTGAACTTATTGTTTTGTTGTATGTTTTTTATTTTATCTAGCAACGTAGAAGTTGTATAAACGTATCCTTCGCTAGCTTTCTTTTCTAAGCGGGAAGCCTTCATTCCAAATAGCAGTCTCTCGATATCTGGAAGTTCAGACCTGTATTCGTTAATGGTATCTTGAAGTCGTCCTTGAGAATATTCCTCGAAAATTCTGTTGAAATCGTCCGTTTCGATTAATTCATGATTTTGAGAACTCGCATGCTTGGCTGCAAGTGTGCAAAGTTTAACTAGGTCACGAGGTCTTTTTCGAATTAGAGACATCATCATACGGTAAGTTGGGATTTTTTCCCATTTTCCTTTACCGTTAAATACAGGCTCGATTACATCATTCAGATGCCCTGCCAAAACTGGTTGACTGAGTTGCATAAGCTCTTCAGCCGATTTGCTTTTTCCATGAAGGAATTGGTCTACACGCTTAACTAGAAGCGCAAGAATTTCATGGTTTGACCAAGAATACCAAACAACTGAACCTTCGATTTTGTCTGTTGATTCATCAGAGGTTCTAACCAGATAGTAGACGTCAGACCTAAGACTAATTCGAAAAACAACTCCTTTGTTCTCTGAGGCAATATCTCTCACTGCATTTAAGAGTGCTGATATTTTTCTAATGTCCGTCTTGTTTCCTTGCCACCCACGATCTAAATCGTCAAGATATACGTAAATTTTTCCACTCTTAAGGAAATCCTTTATGATTGCTTGCTTTGATTGATCAAGATTCGCATGGTCCTTGGCCCGAAAAGTGGTTTGAAGGAAATCGATAAATTGGCCCCCGTATTCATTTAGCTTGCCCCGCCAGCCATCATACAGAAGCCCAAATGATACCAACGCTTTCCTCGCAATAATCTCAGATATTCCTGACTTCCATTCTCTGATGAGCTTCAAAAAATCTGTTTCATTTTCGCCAATTCCAGCAATGTCGTCTGGTTTAATTAACAGAGTCAATTTTCCTTCCTGTGATTGCTCCGACATTGCAACTTGGAAAAGCGCAGATTTGCCTATTCCCTTGTGTCCCACAAGCACTCGAATAGGAAGATCATTGGCCATTTGGCTGTAAACTTTTCCTTTGAAATAGTAGGATCTTAATCGATCAATATCCTCATCTTCAGCTGCTTCATGGCCGAAAATAGCAGCAATATTCTCTTCACTAAAATTCACAACTTCTCCTCTATTTCGATTGTTGTTCTAACAAGTAATAAATAATTTCCGTATATCATCCGTTGTTACCTCACTCTAGGCAATAAGCTCGGCAATTTTACTCAGCTCGTAGGATGGGCTGAACGCAGGGATGCGCATCAATCGCGAACGATGAGGTTCGTATCTCACCGCATCCTACCGCGCTGGGGCTAGTATCCCCGGTTATCCGATTAGACGGTTTTTTTAAACATCAAGTGGTGTCTGCCCTCAATTGATTATAAGCTCATATTATCGTATTGACAGATCATTTTATTAATTATCGTTCAACCATTTCACTGACATAGTATTTCAAAAACAGTGTCATATTTTTGGGCTTTTCAGTTGGATAATCCAAATCAGATTGAACTTCGATTAAGAATGAGCCAATTCCCACGATAAATATTAATGCACTACCAAACAAAATCCCCAGCCATTGAGATTTAAAATATCGATTCACTAAATACAGGCTGGTTGCTGCTGTGATGTAAAGGACAATGAGTAGTACGGGTGCTACAAAGAAAACCAAGAAACTATTAT
>NZ_JAZHOC010000029.1:0-26004 GCF_036553575.1 Methylobacter sp. Wu1
ATTTGGCGTTGTCTAATAGTTGAGGTAAGGTAATCATCCGTCCTATATGGCGATACTGAACCTCAAATTCAAGGAGTCAACAATGCTTGGGTATCTCCCCGGAATCCAATAAGAGCCAAAGGTAATTCCAGCCGATGTTTTATCTCGTCGGTAACAGCAATCGGGGTATTCACGGCGCTCAAGGATTCATCCTTAAAGCCAAGTTCAATCTCACGCTTAACATCGTCAACGATTTTCTGGAACGGCTTTTGTGCGCCTCCTATCACGCGTGATTTACCCGTTGAGGATGGCTGCTCAGCCACAGCGAGAATACCTAATGGTATGTACCAATCTTCAGTCGGCACTGCAATATATTTGCGACACGCTATCGAACTGAATACGCTTAACATCATGAGTGCCGTTGTTGATACAGGTAAGTGTGGCGGCCTGCAAATATAAACCACAGGACCTGCAAACAGCCATTTTTTCGGCCCGGATTAACTGCCAATAGCCGATGCGTTCGACCCGAATTAAATGAAAATAGGCCCGCATTATTTGCCAACAGCCTGCAAACATCGCTCAAGACTCGCTTTAGCTGCAAATGAGGTACGACAGCGATTCCTTCATTTTCGGGCCATAAGGCCGCAACGATATAATTTCAGCCTTTAATGACTATCACCAGCTCCGGATCGTCCACAGACACAATATCCGCCTCTATAAGCAATTGTGCCTGTGTACTGCGGTGATATGTCGCAAACAGTAAACAATAGATTAACGAGCATGATTCTATGCCAATATTTGTATTTAGTATATAAATCATTATGTTATATTCAGGCATGATTCTTGATATAGGTATTGTTTCCATAACACGACATATAACCGCGCAGAGCAACGCTAAATACTGAAATACTCATCCCATTCCGGACTATCCAGTTCCAGTGTTTCGCGGATACGTTCGTCCTCGGCAATCACCAAGCGTTCAATCATGGCTCGTTTCGTTACGCCGTAACGCTTAGCCAGTCGTTCCAGCGCCAAGTCAGCCGGTACGCTCACCCATGTATTAATACGCCGCTCCCCTTCGCCTTGGTTGCGCCTGGAACGGTATTCAGCCTGGCGTTCTGAATTGGTTTTCGCCATATTGATTTCCCCTTGTGGTGTTACGCAGCAACAGTAGTATAGGTTTGTTACTGCGTAACGACAAGCGTTTTATAGTGCGGATTAGAATGATAGGAGTTGATTACATCCATTTTTTCGGGATCACATTAACTGAGAATGGGACCGCGGGCACGCCAGTATTCCCTCATCCAGGCGGCTTTGGCTCAGAAACGGGATCTATCGGCGGTTACGACTCCAGCAGCTTCGCAATCGCTTGCATCGGCAGTATCAGTCGAAGAGAGTCCGGTAAGCGAACGAAGCCATTAGCCTCATAGAAGGCCGCAGCCTGCTCGCTGATGGCGTCTACAATGAGCATGGAAGATCCAATGGAACTTGCACTCGCGTAAGCCCGCTGCACCGCATCCGCGAGCAAGAGTGCGCCCAGCCCTTGTCTTTGGTGATGGCCTGCGACAGCCAGACGGCCCACAAGGGTTGCACTGACCAAAGGATAGCGTGGGAGATGCTTGCGGGCAGCCACCGGTACGTCCCCTTGTGCCAGCGCAGTCGCGCATAGGGTGTAGTAGCCGAGTACTTCAGCCGGCTCGCACGGATCGACGAGAACGAATACGCCGTTGATCTTGCGCTTCACATCCTGATTGGCTTGCGTTTTGAAATAGCGGTCCAGGCTTTCGACGCCGCAGACAAAGCCAGCGCGATGGTGATGGGGTCCAAGCGGCTCGATTTTCAAATCGCGCGATGGCTCTGCAGGCATTTACGAAACAATCCGCCGCTTGTGCTCCGCCAGTGCGCGGATGAGCCTTTCATTGGCCTGGGGGGGACTCATGAGCGTATCGAAGAATACCTCTCGGTCACGTTCAGAAAGCCTGAGTGTCTCGTGCTCCGCAATGGTCCGGCGTGCAGCGTCGGCAAGCACTGCCACGCAAAAGTCGGTCACTTTTCGGCACTCCAGATGGGCTGCGCGTTCAATTAAGTCCTTCGTCTGTTCATCCAGACGGAAACCGAGTCTTTCCACGCGTACGGGCTCTGGTGCGGTCTTCACTTTTTTGCTGGGCATGGCAAAACCTCCTGGGTTACATTCATCATATTGACTAACATTGTACGTCATATTGACGAATTATAATAATCCTTTCTGCAGACTTGCCGGTTCGACAAAATGTTCGTTTTATCAGACCTGGGCCTGCACGGCCTGTTGATCGCTAAGTCATTGATTCTGTTGTTTCGTATTGCGGTTTCATAAAACAAAGTTTAAGATACAGTTTCACAATGAGATAATCAAACTTTTCAAGGATTCAGCGTTTATGAAAATTGGCTATGCCCGGGTGAGCACCCGGGATCAGCATCTAGAGCTCCAGATCGACGCCTTAACCAAAGCCGGCTGTGACAAGATTTATCGGGATATTGCCAGCGGCGCACGCGCGGAGCGTCCGGCGCTGAACGAGATGATCCGCAACCTCCGCCCTGGCGATGTGCTAGTGATATGGAAATTGGACCGGTTAGGCCGTTCGCTCAATCACCTGATCGGCCTGGTCAATGACTTGATGGAAAAAAAGATCGGCCTGCAAAGCCTGCACGATCCCATCGATACCACCACCCCGCAAGGCCGGTTGAGCTTTAACCTGTTTGCCTCATTAGCCGAGTTTGAGCGCGACCTGATCCGGGAAAGAACCCAGGCCGGTCTATCCGCAGCCCGGGCCCGGGGGCGTAATGGCGGCCGGCCCAAAGGCCTGCCCCAGAAAGCCGAAGCCACCGCCTGCGCTGCGGAAACCCTCTACAAGGAAGGCAAGCTGACGGTAAACGAGATCGCAGAAAAACTGGGGATCGCCAAAAGCACCCTATATGCCTATCTGCGGCATCGCGGGGTCAGGCTCGGGTCTTTTAAACCAGACGCTGAATGCGCCTAGTGAAAGGGCATGGGCGGCAGACGCATTTTCTCGGAAGCGCTGATCAGTTTACGCCACCGTCTCAGCGTCTTTCCGGCCCGCAGCAAGGAGCGTCGAGCCATCATGCAGGAAACCGCAAAACTGTATGGCGTCTCGGAAACCACCTTATACCGAGCCCTGCATGACCATAACCGGCCCAAGCCGTTACGGCGGTCTGACCGTGGGCAGCCGAGAGTCCTGCCGGCAGACGAAATGGCCGCGTATTGCGAAATCATTGCCGCCATGAAAATCAGGACGTCCAACAAGAAGGGCCGGCATCTGTCGACCTCGGGCTGCATTCGCCTGCTGGAGGAATTCGGCCTCGATACGCCCCAGGGCTTTGTCAAAGCCGGGCCCGGGCAACTGAAGAAAACCACCGTCAACCATTATCTGAAACAATGGGGTTATGACCGCAATTACCTGGTTCGGCAGCCGCCAGCGGTGCGTTTTCAGGCCGAGCAAAGCAATGACTGTTGGCAGTTCGATCTCAGTCCCTCGAACCTTAAACAGGTCAAACAACCGCTATGGGTGGATCAGGACCGGGCAGCGCCCACCTTGATGCTTTACAGCGTGGTCGATGACCGAAGCGGCGCCGCCTATCAGGAATACCACTGCGTCTACGGCGAAGATGTGGAAGCGGCGTTGCGGTTCCTGTTTGCGGCGATGTCGCCGAAGCAGGACGCCCAATTCGCCTTCCAGGGGATTCCGGCTAAGCTTTATTGCGATAGTGGCCCGATCACCCGAAGCCGGATTTTTCAGCAAGTCATGACCTACCTGGGAATTGAGGTGATCGTCCATAGGCCGAAAGGCAGCGATGGCACCCGCGTGACCGCCCGGGCCAAAGGCAAAGTCGAAAGGCCGTTCCGGACCGTCAAAGAAATGCATGAGACCCTTTATCATTTCCACGAACCGCAAAATGAAGCCGAAGCCAACGAATGGCTGTTTAATTTCCTGATTCGCTACAACAACATGCAGCATCGATCTGAAGCCCATTCCCGGATGGAAGACTGGCAACAGCACCTGCCTGCCACCGGCATTCGCGCAATGTGCTCCTGGGACCGGTTCTGTACGTTTGCCCGGGAACCGGAACGCCGCAAGGTGGGCGGCGATGCGCGGGTCAGTATTGATGGTATTTCCTATGAGGTCGATCCGGACCTGGCTGGGGAAACCGTCGTGTTGTGGTGGGGGCTGTTTGACAGCGAGCTGTATGTGGAATTCGGCGACAAACGCTATGGGCCTTATGCGTCCGTCAACGGCCCTATCCCTTTGGGGCGTTACCGGTCGTTCAAAAAAACCAAACAGCAAAAGCGGGCTGAGCGGATTGAAGCGTTGGCGAATGAACTTAAATTGACCCGCGCGGCGCTGGATCATCACCCTAATGCCGGCACATTGGCGGCTTTTGCGCCGGACCCGGACATACCGGGAACCGCGTTTAATGATCCCGATCCGTTCATGGAATTCACGTTCCCCGATCGGGTGGCGGCAAAGCAAGCGATTGCCGCTGAACTGGGCATGCCCTTGGCAAAGCTGAACCAGGAGCAACTGGATTACGTTAATCAAGTGGTCGCCGAGACCCTCAACAAGCGTCTGATTTTCGAACAAATACACGCTTTTTTTATTCGTCATTAAAAGGAAAGCCACATGTTAAGCGATGTCATGGACTATTACGGTCTCGCCCAGGACTGTCAAGGGGCCGGTTATTTTGAAACGGAACACCATCAGCAAATTGCTAAAGAACTCAAAGCCCAGGTCAAACAAGGCCGGATGATCGCCTTATCGGGCATTGTTGGGTGCGGCAAGACGACCACCTTAAAGGCGATCAGGCAGGAACTCATCAAAGAAAAAGAGGTTTTGGTGTCAAAATCACTGTCGATAGAAAAAGGGCGAGTCAATCTGGGCACCTTGATGATGGCGTTGTTTTATGATCTGGCCACGGAAAAGGATTTTAAAATCCCTACGCAACCCGAAAAGCGTGAACGCATGCTGCAAACGCTGATTAGAAAACGCCAAAAACCGATTGCTTTATTTGTCGATGAAGCCCATGACCTCGACAGTAAAACCCTGATTGGACTCAAGCGCCTCATTGAGGTCGTGCAAGACGGCGAGGGCACGCTCTCCATTGTCCTGGCCGGACACCCCAAATTAAAGAATGAATTGCGCCGGCCAGTCATGGAAGAAATTGGTTCACGGACGACGATCTTCAGTCTTGAAGGCATACAGGGCCAAAAAATTGCCTACATCAACTGGTTGCTGGAAAAATGCCTGAAAAAAGGCGTTAAACGCAGCGATGTTTTTACCGATGAAGCCTTGGCGCAGCTGGCAGAGCGATTAACGACGCCCCTGCAAATTGAACAGCACCTGAGATTAGCTTTCGAAGAAGCCTACCGCATAGGACAAAAGCCGGTGGAAACAGATATCATTGAGGCCATCTTGGCCAAAGACATCAATGCGTTAGGGCCGCGCTTAACCCGGCACGGCTACAATGCCAAGGCCCTGGCTGAACTGCTCGACACCAAACCCGCTGAAATACGGTCATTCTTGCAAGGCAACCTGACTCCAGCCCGGACACAAGAATTGCAGAACAGCCTGTTGGCGATTGGGATTCCCCTCTGATTTCTTATTGGCGCACAATGTGGGCCTTGAGCGATGTTTGCAGGCTGTTGGCAAATAATGCCGGTCTATTCTCATTTAATTCGGGTCGAAGGGGTTGGCTATTGGCAGTTAATCCGGGCCGAAAAAATGGCTGTTTGCAGGTCCTGTGGTTTATATTTGCAGGCCGCCACAGGTAAGTATTGCAGATACGCATAATGCTGGCTCAGGCGCTTCCAGATGTGCGAATCGTCCACATGGCGCAAGATGTCAACATGTGCGTGATCTATACCGTCAACTACCGCTTTGCGCTGCGCCTCGGCCATAAGAGCCAAGTACTCAACTTGCTCGAGAACTTTACGATTGCCATCTTCGCTCCTAAACCCCTTATCATAAACCTTAGTCTGTCTGGCCACCGCCGCCTTAATCTCGCGCCGTAGCCACGTGTCGCCGTTAGAATACACTTGGCCTTCCCACTTGTCCCTGGCTCTGTCGCTGCTTAAAGCCACAGCTTCAATCACGTCACAGTTGCGACCAAACCAGTATGCCAGATCGAAGAAGTACGCGGCATCTGCCTCGCTGTCGCCAGGGAATCCCGCGTTGCTGCCTGCGTGTAGTTCGGCAAAACTTGCCTTACCTGCCATCAGCCTATCGTTTGAGGGCTGTGCGGCCAGGGCTTTTGTCAACTGCTCGTCGATATCTTCGAAGCCATTCCACTTAGGGTCATATTCCGTAGTCCATTCCGCAGTCACCTCTTTACCATCAGCCGATATCAACTCAGGCTTAAAGCGCATCTCAATGAGTTTATTAAGCTCCACTGTGGCCTTCATACCGGCATCGCCCTTTCTGCCATCATCCAGGCCCAGTGCCATGAACCGCTTATCTGTATAGAGTTCCAGCCAGCCATCCGCTTTCTTATCGTGCAGTGGTTCGTCGCCCTCATAAGTGCCGACCACATGGAAGCCTTTACCGGATACACTGCGCTCAACCATACAGCCGGGGAACAAATCCATAAGCTCGGTGGCTTCAGTGCGGATCTCGCCGGTGTCGGTGTCTATGCAGTTGTCTAGGTCAAAGAAAAATAACTTTGTGGCTGCTGTGAATGTGAAGCCCACACGGAATGGTTTTGGCGAACCCTTAGACATGCGTTCCGCCGCAGCTACCGCAGCCTCATAGCTCATCCAAATGCGTGGGTTGTGCGCGTTTGCTGCGTACCCAGTGGCAGGGTTCTTTGGCTCTTTTATTGGCTTGCCATCAGGCTTAGGGTTTGGCTCTTCCCGCCATACGATCCACTGATTGAACGCTTTCATAGCGGCCAGTGGGTCCGGGGCGATGGCTTTCTGCTGCTGCTCCTTAATGATCTCAGCGGCTTTGTTTTGGATCTCGGCCATCATGCGCGCAGCGTACTCGTCTTTTGTCTCGTCGCCTAACAGGTAATAGCCTTCGTCGTAATATTGTTGTTCGAACTTCTCGACTTGATACATGTCGATAAAATCGGAATCAAGCGCGATTGAATTGTGATCGTCGTTGTTTATCATAGGGTAATTACTCAAAAATAAAAATTGTTGAAAGTTGTTTTTGAGCAGACCAGAACTATTGAATGTGCGCGGCTTATACAGTATTATTGCGCTTGAATAATTGTTCGTCTTAGTTCTGCTCGGGTATGGTCTGCTCAGGTCTCTCGGACAAGCTCTTAGCTGAAAATACGCAATCGGCTAAGAGCTTTTTCTTTTAAGCCCCTCCTGCTTCACGCGCCAGCTTCTCGCGATAAGCCACAATCATTTCTTTAATCAGTTTCGTGAATGGCTTGTTGAGTTCTAGCGATAAGGCTGTCAGTTCAGCGAATGAGTCTGCACGCACGTTCACTGTGCGGTATGTCGCTCTCTGATACTTTTGTCTGTATTCCATCTGTTCGGGTGTAAATGCTTTCACTTGTGGTATTCCTGTAGGTGTTGTGTTGCGCGAATTATATCTACGTTCAATTAAGAAACCTAACAAGTGGCTACTTGTATCAAGCTGACAACCACAGGTTTATAGCCTGTAAGTCATTGATTTTAATTGCGATCCTCAAATCTGAGGAGCGCATACCCGATTGTTTCCTGGTAGTGTACAAATTGGTTCCTGTTTGTTTACAATCGGATATGCAATGAGTCACGGTCAATTACCTGCTTGCTTAGCGCGGGCCTCTGCAATGCGCTGCGCTCTACGCTTAACTTTGTCCAGATAATTCAACACTTCGTATACATCCTTGAAGGCTGGGCCAGTGCTGTCGATCGAGCCGTCCGTATTCAGGATGCCAAAGGCGCAGTCCTCCTCAGTACTGCCGGTCGAGTCAAGCATGCCGTCAATTCGTAATACGCCCTGCGTGGTCGCGCAAAGCAGGTCATCATTCTGCACAGCTATGCCGTAGATTGTTAGCCCGAACTCCATAGTAAAGTGCTCCACTATAACGGCCTTCATGCCGGGAGCGACCGGGATAAATGTAGGTAACATCTGTGTCATTTTGCACCCCCATTGGCCAGCCGCTCAATCAACTCGTGAATGTCCGATTTCCTCCAGGCAATGGCGCGTTCGCCAAGGCCTACAGGCTTTGGGTACTTGCCCTCGGCTACGCCTTTTTCCCAGGTTCTTTTGCTGATCGGTATAAGTGGAGGAACCCCGCGCGATTTGGACCCAACGATGTCCCACACACGGTAGAAGCCGAGATTGTTATTTGCGTTTTGATTGTTCATTTGCGAGTTCCTGTAAAGGATTCGCTATGCCGTTGGCGATAACGCGCGCGGCAAAGCTCGATAAAGAAAAGGGTTCTATATCGCGTGCTTCTCGCTTGGCGCTTATCGTCAAGGTGTTTGAATAGAGTCGTTGTTTTGTGCGGCCCTAACACATGCTGGTCATCTGCCTTGCAGCGGATAACTTGTGTATAATTGTATTGCGCAGTTTGGCGCAAAGCAATGATTTAAAATGATTTGGGGTATTACCGGATTACTAAGTCACTGATACTTAAAGCTATTTGCACAGCGCCCATAGCCATGACAGTTGTTGTATGCGCGCAACAACTGCGGATACTAAGAGCTCTGTGCTGAACGGAATGTTAATACTTGTGGACATCATTTTTACCTTGTGAATCAATAGTTTAGGTTTGCAGCATCCTTGCTGCGTGGTGGCGGTTTAGAGCAAGGAGCCGAGAACGATTCCGAATGTCAGCCACAGCAGGGCATCGGTGATGCTGTCGAATGTGATACTATAGGTATGTAGTTTTTCAAACTGGGCCGCGATGCGATGGCAGTCGCTTAGGGCCTGATCTAACTTCGTCATGAGTATTCTCCAAGAAGTTTTCAAATCGGAAATCCCTGGAATCCAGGGATTACCCTTTCGGCTACTTGTCTGCCGAAAGTCTATCAATCAAGTCGTAAATGTCGGACTTCCTCCAAGCAATCGTTCTTACGCCTAGGCTAACTGGCTTTGGATATTTGCCTGATGCCATGCCCAGATACCATTGCGCTTTGCACACAGGTATGAGCGGCTTAATGCCACGTTTTTTACAGCCGATAATATCCCAAATTCTGAAGAAGCCCGTCTCGCGGGTGGACGTGTCGATGTGATAATGAAAAATTGGATCTTGTAACATTTGAAATCCTACTAAAGTATGATGTTTTGCGTCGCCATGCGTATGGCTTGGGCGTATGTTAAGGTCTATTGGCGTATATTTTTGAATGATTAAAAATCTTATCGCCGAATCGGGGAATCCCGACTTGAGATTTGTACTTAAGAATCATAGACTTATGCCAATCCACCAATATGGGATAAGAGCTGGCATACAAGCGCAACGAATGCGGTTAGAATTAACCTCAACTGTGGCCGATATGCAGAGCCACAGCGGCGCAGTGCAGTAACTTTTGCAGTAACTTAGCCGGCACATTCAGATCAGCCCTTTATCTATTCGGCATCCAAGGAGACTTATTTTTTCATGACGGAAATAATTAATTGATGACCATCACGGCAAATGCCCTGCCGCCCATTATGGCGGCAGGGCATTTGCCAATAGGTTGGAAATCTAACCATTGCATACACCGTACGATTTACCCTTCCCCACCGGATCTTTATGCCAACGCTGCCGGCAAATCGTCAGGAACGCCGCACCAATCGGCAGTCGGCAGGTAGTAAATCCATCCGCAACATAACGGTGGAACGTCGAATAAGGCCAATCGACAACCTGTCTCCCATAACCATGCTTCAGCGGATTCACGTGGATCTTAATCGATATACGGGCATAATCCCATCCGTTGAGGATCATATGCTCCAATACTATCTTTTCAATATAAAAAGTTAAAGGGAAATGGGTCAATCGTCGACATGATGAGGTTAATTTATATCTTTATGAGAATTACGGTCATGGTTAAACAAAAAAATTTAAAAAAGTTTTTCCTGATTAATAAAACAAAAAAAATATTGTTCTATCTTTTACTACTTTCTCTTACATTTTCCCAGCAGACCTTTGCTGAAGATGACCGCCGCTTTATCGATGTTTCAAAAAGTCCAATTGAAGGTATAACACCTCAAAGCTTTGTACCAAATGGATGGGCAATTGAAAAGAAAGTTGAGGGCGATTTAAACAGTGATAAACAACCTGACATGGTGTTGGAGTTGATTGAAAATGAAGCGATAACTTCTAAAAAGAATGAGAAATCCAATCCCCGTTATCGTGCAATGCTCGTATTATTTAAAACGCAAGAAGGCAAATTTAAACTGGCAACAACAGCGGATCATCTTTTACCGTGTTCTATTTGTGGCGGGACATATGCTGTCCCGGACATCGTGCCACAGATAAAGATTAATCGTGGCATTATTATTATAGAAACTGAGTTTGGTGGTGGCTCAAAAGAGACTTGCCGCCAAGTGCAGCGTTTTAGATATGATCTGGAACTTAATAAATTTGTTTTGATCGGTGCAGATGTAAATATAGCCAGTGAAAACACTCTCGAAAGTACTAACTATTTGACTGGGGTGAAGCTTATAGAACAGTTCAAGTATGATGAATCTTCTGGTAAGGATGCTGTTATTTCCACAAGGAAGGAGACTGTCTCCAAAGAGAAAAAGTTGATGGAACAATTGGATTATGAAGATTCTTTTTGTTTATGAAGAAGCGAACGAGGTCAGGTCTTGCAATCCAACATTTTTTGGTGTGAAGCTCATTGCTCAGTATGGCTGCAAGCCAATCATTTACCGTGATTCCGTTCATATGCTTTGACGACCCGCCTGACCGTTGCATAATGCACCTCGAACACCTCGGCAATAGCCTTCATCGAATAATCATCGGAAAGATAAGCCTGCGCCATACCAGTATGAGGGGCATGCGCATACTCGGATCGATATTCAGCCAACGGCTTGGCGAAAGGCCGGCGTTGCACGCGGGAGATTGTTGCCCCCCCCCTATAACTCACTGGATTATCATCAAAGCTAACGCCACAACAGCGAAAATGATAGCGATGCGCCGCCACACAAGGGCTGAGGGAGATAATTTGCCCTTATTGCGCAGATAATCCCGCGCTGAGAAAAAAGCGAAAAGCAAAGACAAAACGCCAAAGATCAGTATGGTCAGATTAGGCATCATTTTCATGCGGTATGCAGAAACAGACGCTGTTGCCGCCAGCCGGGAGCGCGGACTTCGAACAGCGGCTCGTCGGGCCTCATCAACGCCAGTTCCAATGCAGCGGCAGTTCGCTGGTGCTGAAAACCTTCCTGCAAGACTTTTCGGCACTGACTTTCAGAGATCGGAGCGCCCAGCAAATAGCGGCTTCCGGCCTGAAACCGGTGTTGTCTCGCAACCCACCAGGCTTGGATCTTGGCCGGATCAGGCCACGGCAAATCCTCGTCGCCGTCGAGTTCGACATCTTCGTCTTCCGGGGTTTCGGTAGGGCCCGATTCGAAACCTTCCGGCCGCTCGCCTTCCAGATTCTCATAAGCGATGTCGGCGCCCGTGATAAAACTGAACGACTCGCCCGCCAGCCGCGCCAGTTCCGGCGTTTCCATCTGCTTGATCAGCCAGGGTACGTACAAAGGATCGCCCACCATTCCCGTACCGGCAATCAGATCCCTTTGCCGTTCCGGATACTGTGCCAGGCCTTTCAACAAAGGTGCCGAGCCCTCAATCGGCATCGCGCGCAGCAACATAGGCAGAGCGCCAGGAAACTGCCTCGAGCCGGTCGCCATAAATACCTTGAGAACTTCCAGCGCATCGCTGCGATTACCCAGCAGCACCGCCGACCATGCAGCCCAGAAACGTATTGCGGCATCTTGGGCATGAAAACAATTACGGAGATCATAAATCAGGTCACGGCGTTTCAGCTCTCCGACTGTCCGCAAAGCACGGGCACGAAGTAGTGACGGCGCATCATGGTCTTGCACCCAATTATCCAGAATATTGCCCGGATTTACTCGATGAACCGCACAGGCGGAAAGGCCGATAAACCGGTGGAAGCTCGAACTGGAATCCAGCAGAAGTTTTACCGTTCTCGCCAGTTTGGAGGGTTCAGTCCAGCCAAAAGCCGAAACCAGTCCCTTAGCTGCCTCAACCGAATCTTCGGCAATGCTTGCGACTTTGGCCAATTTTTGCGGGTTCTTGCTTTCCAGAGCCAATAACCCGGCAGTAAACACTTCGCCGGCCTCGCCGATTTCCAGTGCCTGTTCGCACAGATTCCAGCCTTCCGGCCCGGCAATTCGCAAGCCATCCAGATGAGCTTCAACACGGTTGTCGAGTCTGGTTAATTCACTTAATTTATAGTGAGGCGCATTAACTGCCCGATTGCGGAGAAACCAGAGAAAAGCCGCTTCTTCGGCGTGTTGTTCAACGATGTGGGGAATCGCGGCAGCAAACATAAGTTATAACTTTTTCAAATAAAGGGAAACCCGATTAAGTTTCCGATAGACACTTTTTGAAGCGAACAGGACACAACCCTTTCTTTTAGAGCATATCATGGTTCATGGAAGCCAATTCATCATATTCATCAACTGACTCCTCCAGCCATTCCAGAAAACTCGCAACCTCGGCTTCTTCACCGTTATGGTGCTGGACGAATCGCCATTCCCCGTAAGGGTCGATAACCTCGGGATCTAACAAATATTTAGTCGCAGTCACGGATGACACACCAATAACCAGGCTTCTGGCCGCCACGTCATCCCCACAAGATTCCATTTTTTTTTGCCATTCGGATATCTTCTGCTTGCGCGGGCCGTCAAGCAAATCCTTGACTGGAAGGAGATCCAGCCCTCCATCGATCATGCGCCAGCCATTAAACATCTCGAGAAAGCGTCTGTACGATGGCGGCAGCGGTTTCCCGATTGCCGCCTCAAGCGCTGATATTTCTTCCTGGGAGGATGGAGGCCCTAATTCCTGCTCATCAGGAAGGCCTATTGAATCGTAATATTTTTTGCGGGCGGAAATGCCTTTTTCGACGGCGCGCCTGATACGGTCTTCGATGCTCTGATCCATTTTGTCCTCAAGTTCGCTAGCAGTTCTTGGTTGTGAAACCGGTCGGGTTTGGTGTCGTATTCCGTTGTTCTTTTATCTGTCGTCCGGACGCCCCGTTCACTTCACGATCCAGCCATAGAAATGGTCCCTGAGCCCGGCCTCCCAGTTGCATTTCATGAATGTGGTCCGCCTCCATATTATTCCCGAGCGGATCGTTTGTTTTTGCACAGTCATCGTAGAATTTTTTTGGCTGTTTGGCTGGGTTGGAGGAATCCGGCCAGCCTTCCGGCGCCGGTTTGTTCCAGTCGCGAGCGAATTTTGCAGCCCATCCGTTGCCGGCTTTACGTTGCAATGTCGGCTTGCCGTCTTTGTATGTATTTCTGGGTTTGATCTTTCCCTGCTTCGCAAGTGAGTCCAGCTTATTGGCCTTGGCTTGCATCTGCGCTTTTTGACACGGCGTCCAGCCAGGCTCGCACTCGAGCACGATCATGCCTACAGGGGTAGGAGCCAGGATTGCACCGGCCAGATCGACGGTATTTTCATGATTCTGGAATTTTTTGTCTGTCAGCCGGCAGACATTTTTGCCGTCCATCTTCACATCAAACGAATAAAGAATCCAGGTGGACTCCTTAATGAAAGTGCTGGATTTGACGCCGCCGATAGAACCCGGCTCATCACCATTGGACAGCGAAAATTCCGAACCCTTAATCGCAATCATCATGCCGCCATCGGCCTTAACGGTGGTTGTACCTTTGGCTAATGTCGCAGACTGGGAAATGTTCGGATAAGGAATGGGCACCGGGCCGCCCGGAGTCGGGGTCTTGCAGACATCGGGAATGGTCGCAGTGGAGATGGCGTTACTGCCTTTATGCACCAGCGAATTGGCTACACCGTTCACCTTGATTGTTACAGGCATTTAAACCGATCTCCTCACTTCCAGAATACTTGCCGCGCGTTCGCCGCCTTCGGAACTGGCCCAAACGAATGCCACGTTGCCATTTGAATAATTTTTGCTGCCGGCTATTGCGGCAAGTCCAACGTAGAGCGGCCCGCTGGCGGCGGAAACGTCGCCCCAACAATCCGCCGGGGCGACAAAGTCGGATACCGACTCAAAATACTCCTTGGTCCGCAAACAGGTAAAACCATATTCGTCGCCCCGATAAGGTTCGCCGTTCATATCACAATAGACGTCGGCCACCTTGACGCCTTCGGGTAATGCCTGCAGGGCAGTGCGGAAAGCCTGCGTAAGACCCTCGCCGATGCAGACAGTCTCAGTCTTGATGCGTTTGGGCTCAAACGCCGAACCCAAGCCAAGCAAACGCGCCAGAGGCTGAAGGCGCAGCCGTACAACAAATTCGTGCCGCATGACCAAAATCGCGCCGGCCGCTTCCCCTGGAATAAAACCCCAGGCATTGTTGAGCGGACCGGCCCCATGCAGCTGGTCGCATGCTTCCAGCCATTCCAGCGTCTCGGGTTCCAGATACGAATCGACTCCGGCGACCACACAAGCATCGAATGCGCCCTGAACAAGCTGTCTCGCTGCGGCTTCAAGGGCCAATAGTCCGGCGGCATGTCCATTGGGAAATGCGGCAACGCTTGCAAAAGTACTACGGTACTTTTCTGCCAGTGCATTCATGAGCATGGGTTGAAAATTCCCAGGCAATCCGGGCCGCTGACCGGGCAGGCCCAGCGACAGAGCGGTACGTGGACGAGGTGACTGCGCCTCGGCAATGGGGGCAAGAGCCTGGTCAATTGCTGGAAACAGCAATGCCTTAAATCGTTCCACACCCGTGATGTCGATATCCAGCCAGGGCGCTATCGCGGCACACATCGGCTCGCCCGCCGTATCGATCATATAAGGATGTTGCGTGAAGCCGCTGATTCCCGCCCTTACTGCCGCAGCGCTAGACCAGGCATTGCGTCCGACCGGCGTGCTGGCCCCTAACCCAACAACATAGATAGCCGTACTACTCATCTTGCCCCATCTCCAGCACAGCATCATCAGTCATAGCGTCCCCTTCTCTCAAATTAGTCTTGAGGGTTACGATGGTACGTTCCAGCTTTTGCACTTTGAAGTGGCACGGCAGAGCGGTATGCCAGACTAAGGAGACGCGCGGAAAATCCGGCTCCAGGATGACTGTGTGCAGATTACGCGTTTTATGGATTTCGCGGCTGCCGTCATAGAAACGGGTTTCGAAGCCCAGATAAATTTTGGGCAGCACAAAGCGCAATAAATTTCCGCTGGGCGTCAGACCGCTGAGCGCGACGGGTTCTCCGCCTTTTAAGAAACCTGGGGCCTGTTGATCAGTCGGCGCACATTGATAAAAGCGGTCATCGAAATCTTCCGGAAGGAGAGGCTGACGATTTTTTATCCAATTGTCATCATAAGTGCCTGCGAACGATACGCGCGGTTGCCAATGGCAGCTGACAGCCCCAAAGCCGGCCGGCTCCGGACGATCACTGCCCGACTGAATAAGCTGATTCGGATATTCAATATTGGGCAACGCTACACCTGCAAGATTCAGCCAGGAAGCCGCGTATCCGGTGCCTACAGGATTGCGCCAGTCGAAATCCCGTTCCGGATTGGCCGATGCATGATCCACCCCGCCAAAGGCCCGTTCGTATATTAAAGGCATTTTTTCGAAAGGTTCTGGGGCTGACAAGCCGCCTTCAGCATCCCAATGACGATCGCCATAAACGCGAAGCATCTTTGTAATAGGTCCTACCCGAAAGCCGGCATCCAGACAAGTTACCGTATAACCGATAGGGGCATATGCATGGCCGATGACCAGCACATCGGTAGTTTTCTTCGTTAAAACAAGATCGGCCTCGTACTTTATGCTGCTCTTGCCCGGCTCGCCGTAATATTCAGGAATGCGCAGCACGGGAGGCTGCTCCTTCGAGATTTCGACGGAACCATCCGGTTTGATGTCAAATGTTGCCTTGACTGCTACCAGCCAGATCTCGGCGCCATCGCGATCACGGACCCATCCTCGCTCAGCGGAAAAAGGCGTACGGTTATCAATTTGCCACATGAGAATATATATTAATTGATGTCAACCGCCGCCCCTTTGATCTTGTTGTATCCGCTTGACCGGCTCAGTACGTAAGCGCCTTTGAGAAGAACTTTTCCGGCGGCTGTCAAGGTAACGCTTGCTTCGCCGCAGCGGAGCACGATTTCTTTTTGCGCAGTAAGCAGCAATCTGTCGCCGTCAATCTGAATATCAACAGAGGAGGCAGGAGTGCCGTCTGACCGGTGATCGACCAGCAGATTTAGAATGACCGGTTTTTCCGGATCGCCATCGGCAAAGGCCAGAATCACTTCACGGCCTATATTGGTCTGCGACAGCGGTACGCCTGTCAGCGCCCGCAGCGCTTTTCCCTGCTTATTGTTTGGAAAATTTACCATCGGCAGGCCATTTTCGAAACCTTCCAAGCGGCCGATCACAACACTTGGCAGAGATGGCGCCTGAGCAGGGCTTACCGTTGCATCGTTGATTTGTTCGCCAGTGTGTGCCGACGGACTTTGAAATTTGATAACCGATTCTGCCGCCATTTTCTAGTTCTCGCCAATTTTGCTGCCTTTGATGACCACATTACTGTCTGCCTTGGCATTGATCTTGCCGGAACCGCGGATAGTAATGTTTTTACCCTTGATGGTAATGTCGCCATTTTTTTTCATAGTAATACTGGCATCCCCGGTTTTTATAACGATGGAGTCGCCTGCATTTATCATTAAGTTTTTACCTACATCAAGGCTGTCATCCTTGCCGACCGAAGCGCTCCGGTTATCACCGATACTGGAACTCTGGTTTTTTCCTACCTGAACGGACTGGTCGTTGCCAACATCCATTGAATAGCTGTTGCCAATGGTGGTCGCCTGATTGAGTCCTACGCTGACTGTTCTAGCCGCGCCGACCACAACCTCCTGAGCGGCGCCGATGGCAATGGCTTCATTGATACCCACCGCGCGCGTCCTGTTTAATCCGACGGTAATGGTCTCATTCTGGGCAACGGTTTCCGTGCGGTTCATGCCGATGTCTATGGTTTCATTGGCGCCGACGGTTTCTTTGCGATTGACGCCGATAGTGATGGTTTCGTTATTATCGACAGTTTCCGTGCGGTCATGCTTGATATGGGAGGTTTCGTCGTGATCGATGGTCTTGGTGCGATCATGACCCACCCAATGCGTTTCATCGTTCTCGACTTCGATGTCCTGATTTTTTTCGGCATGCAGATAAACCTGCTCCGAACCTTTCTTATCCTCGAAACGGAGTTCGTTGCAGTTGGCGCCAGAACCGCCTTTTGAGGAGCGGGTACGAACACCGCTCTGTGTGGCGTTGGCCGGCAATTCGAAAGGCGGCATCATATCGGCGTTGTAGACGCTGCCAATGATGAGCGGCTGGTCGGGGTCGCCTTCCAGGAATTCTATGACGACTTCATGGCCGATGCGGGGGATGGAGATCATGCCCCAATTCTTGCCGGCCCAAGGGTATGAAACCCTCACCCAGCATGAACTGTCCTGGTCTTTATTTCCGTAGCGGTCCCAATGAAACTGCACCTTTACCCGGCCGTATTTGTCGGTATAGATTTCCTCGCCGGCAGGCCCCACCACAACGGCGGTTTGCGCGCCCCGAACATAGGGTTTCGGCGTACTGCGCGGGGCGCGGTAAGGCCGTTTGTTGTCCTGGACGGTAAAGCTGCAATCGAAGAGTTTCTCTTCGCCCGCCGTGGAACTGGAAGAATATTCGTCCAGCAGCAGATGGTAGTTGGCGGAGACCACCAGATATTCACGGTTCTGGTCCTGGCGCGGGAATTCCTCCAGTTTGAACCGGCAGCCGACGGCCAGACCGCGGGCGTTGCCTTTGCCTTCGCAGCGTTCGAAACGGGCATGATGTTCCTCGATGCGCTGGCGGACAAAATTATCGCCTGCGCTGGTTTCCGTGTAGCGGCCAGGGTAATCGAAAAATTCATATTCGGCGTGGGGATGGGAATTTTTGAGAATGGACTTGACCAACAGATTGGCTTTCGGCTTCTTGAAGTCGTAATCGGTAAGTTCATAGACACCCGGCTGGACTTCGTGCGCGAAGATCCAGTCGTGGATGTGATCCTTGCGGGTACGGTCCGTCGGGCCGGTCTCGACATGATAGGAGATATCGTCATAGCCTGGAAACGGGGCATGGGCATTGTTGGAGTCGGCCAGCACCAGAAGATGCTTGTTCTTATCATGACTGAAGTAATAGTAAATCCCCTCCTCTTCCATCAGTCGGCTGACGAAGTCGAAGTCGGTCTCGCGGTATTGCACGCAGTATTCGCGCGTGGCATAGCTGCCGCTCAGTTTTTCTTCAAAGTCACTGAAGCCGCGGTCCTGGAAGACTTGCTTGATAATCTCGGGCACGGATTGGTTCTGGAAGATCCGGCAGTTGGAGGTGCGGGTCAGAAACCACAGCCAGGGCCGGACTGTGGCATGGTAGCCCGAAAGCCCGTTGACATCGCCCCACTGCCCGAAGCGGCTGACAAAGCCATGGAAGTAGCGCCAGTTGCCGTCTTCCAGTTGCAGCCTGATAGTGAGCGGTTCGCCCAGCAGTTTTTCGGGATCGATAGCCCGGTCTTCACTGACCAGTTCCACGCTGTATTCGAATGGCTCGCTCAAGCCCTCCCGGCCATGCATCTGGTAAAACAGCAAAGTATCTTCGGCAAGTGATGTAAAGACCTGGATCTTACGATTTTTTTGTGTAACCGCCATGGAGCTTGATTCCTGGAACAAGAGTGCATTCAACACTGAGCGTCAGCGTATAAGCGATCGATACCACTTTTTGCCGTTTATACCATTTTCTCTATCCAGCAAATATTATTAGAAAGCTGATGAAAGTCAATGCAAATTGGTTTAGTGCAATTTGATATAGCTTTTTTCAAACCCGATAGAACAAGTGGAGGGATAGGTTGTAAGAATAATTATACGAGTAATCAAAGCGGCTCCTAACTACAAGCTCAGCAAGAGACTTGCACATGGGTGAACATCGAATTATCTTAAGCACAAATGCTTATTTCCGATCACTTAAGGAGCCCTCATGCCCGGACAATTAAAGTTCGACTTCCGCTTCAGCACTGCCGCAGACAAAAAGGCTGCATCCGCAGATTCGCCCATGCGCATACTGATGGCGGGCAATTTCAGCGGACATCGTCATCCTGATGCGGCATTGAAGAATCGGACAATAACCGGCATAGATATTGATAATTTTGACGAAGTCATGTTCCGATTGAGCCCTGCACTGAACTTTCAGGACTTGCAGACCGAAGTCGTCTTCCACTGCCTCGACGACTTTCACCCTGATCATCTCTATAAGGAACTGGATGTTTTTCATCGCGTGGCTCAGTTGCGCCAAAGCCTGCAGAATCCTGCAACTTTTGCACAAACGGCGGCCAAGTTGATGGGGACGGCCAATGTACCGGATGACGCCGGACAATCTGTCGAACCAGCTCCGGCTGAGGATCAGAACGCATTGTTTGAGCGTCTGCTCGGGAAAGCGCCTGCGCAGCAACCACACCTGCAAAGTTCTCTGGACATCTTGTTTAAAAACGTCATAGCGCCCCATATCGTTGAGAAGATCGATCCGCGCCAGCCCGAACTGATAGCCGAAGTCGACCGGGTAACTAGCGCATTGATGCGCTCCCTGCTGCACCATCCTGACTTTCAGTCTCTTGAAGCATTATGGCGATCCGCTTATGAACTGGTTTCCCGCCTCGAAACGGGCGAATCACTGCAGTTGCACCTGCTCGACATATCACAGGCTGAATTGGCTCAGGATCTTCTGAGCGCCGGCGAGAATCTGGAAACCTCGGCCGTTTACCAATTGCTGGCCCGGCAGAGCATTGACCCTCCCTGGTCGGTGATAATAGGCGATTATACTTTTGCAGCCGCCCTGCAGGATGTACAAACACTGTCAGCCATGGGCGCTATCGCCGCCCATATGGGTACGCCTTTTCTGGCCGCCGCCGACAGCAGTCTTTTAGGTTGCCCTTCACTGGCCCAGCCTTCCCCTCCTTCGACATGGAATGGCGACTTTGAATTCATGGCCGCATGGCAAGCATTGCGTGAAAAACCTTATGCGCGATGGCTGGGCCTGGCGTTGCCCCGGATTCTTTTGCGCCTGCCTTACGGTAGAAAAACCGACCCGATCGACAGTTTTGAATTTGAAGAATTGACTACGCCGGACGAGCACGAGGCTTTCCTGTGGGGCAACCCTGCTTTCGCCTGCGCAAGATTATTGGCGGAAAATTTTCAGGAGGCCGGCTGGCCAATGTCGCCCGACCGGCACTTGAATGTCGACGACCTGCCCGCCTACAGTTATAAACGAGATGGCGAAACGCTCATGCAGGCCGGCGCGGAATGGTACCTGCCTGAAGCCACGGCAGAAGCAATGCTTGAGCGAGGCGTCATGCCGTTGCTGAGCTACCGGAACCGCAATTGCGCACGGTTGTTGCGATTTCAATCAATAGCTGCGCCTCTAGCCGGGCTTGCCGGAATCTGTAGCCGAGAAGATTGACTCACGTATTCCCAGCCTTGAATAATGTCACGATATATATACATGCTGGCAAACTCTCATCCATTGGAATTATGATTACGGCCGGAAAACGGTTTCCAAACGTTCAGGGCGAGGTTACAAACCTCGCCCTGCTCAATAGATTCTGCTCATTATCTAACTTTTACGAGCCACATCAACTCCTTCATACCCCAAATTTCAATCAAGCCCTTAACATTGCAGGACATTACGGTTTTTAAGGCTCAGTTTGTCGGTGGATTGCCAAGGCAAATCCACTCTACAGCTTTCAGATTCAGTAATGCGGTTCTCGGATTTTATCTATAAAATATGTTAGATGAATTTAACAATGATCAGTTAGCTTAAAACCAAGCAGAGGCTGAGATTCATCCTGTGCAGTGTCTCACCGCACGATAACAATAAAACATAATGCGCTGCTTCATGCCAAATGAGCGCAACATAAAGGGGGAACTTTCTAATGAAAAAAATTTTATTTCCGTTGCTGGCATTTACTCCGGCAGCCTGGGGGGCTCTCAGCGGGGCTTATATCGCCCAAGATGGAACTCAATTTCCTGTCGCCGACGTGACTTCCGCACTTAGCCATACAGAAGCTGCAAGTGCGTTTGGCGACTACCAGGCAAGCAAAGGTTTTACTGATTACGCGTATCGCATAACTGACGCCGTGGAAGGAGCAATTTTCGAGTGGAATACAGCTACTGATACTGTGACTTGCAGCTCACCCAGAGGCTCGTCTTCACTGCCGTTCGAGTCGCCATCAGATGCCGCTATCATTGAATTCCAAAACAACTGCTTTCCTGTTTTATCCGGCGGCCATGCGACAGAAGAGCAGCAAGCCATCAATGCAGTCAATGCTGCAACGACGATTAATTTGCAGCTTAACCGTAGCACAACCCAGATGAGCCGCTCGCTGCAATCAATGCGCACATTGAGGCAAAACCCGAATTCTTCTAACGCGGGCGGGGGCGCAGGCGATGGCTATGAGCTTGTGGGGCCATTTGGTCTTTATGTCAATTCCGGCGGTACATTCGGCAATGTTGAGAGCAGCAGCACTGCGGCAGGATTTGATTTGTATACCAGGAATTTTAACGGTGGCGTTGATTTAAAAATCAGTGACCGTTTGTTTACGGGCTTGTTATTTGGCTATACCAGCTCATCAGCGGAAGTCGTAAATTCGGGTGGCCGCCTGGATGCCGATACTTTCAGATTTTCACCTTTTGTGACGCTATTGCCAACTGAAAATACCTATATTGATATTGCGGCTGGTTATGCGAGCCATGACAATCGTTCAAAGCGCAACTGCGCAACGTGCGCTACTTCGGCGAATGCAGCCTTCCGTACAGACGAATACAACATCCATACGGGGCTGGGGTACACGCATAGCTTTGGAGCATGGAGTTTACGCGGATACGGTGAAGCGTCAGCTATTTATATGGATATTAGCGGTTACCAAGAAAGCGGAGATGCCCGTACTGGCTTGTTAAATGTGCCGAACCAATATGTTACGTCAGTAACCAGCACATTTGGCACCGAATTGAGCTATGCCTGGAGTTTGCCTTTCGGCGTGGTCACCCCGCGAGTCACTGGCGAATGGGTGAGAGAGTACGCCAATGACGCCCGAGTGACTCAGGCCCTGATTCAAGGGGGAGGCAGCACTTTAATCGTGTCGAACGCATCTGAGACAGATTGGGGTAATATCGGCGCCGGTGTTCTGGTGACATTACCGAACGGATTGTCGGCCATGTTTAACTATCAATCCCTTATTATGTCTGATGCTGTTAACCATACTATTGAAGGAGGGGTACGTTTCGAATTTTAACCGGATTATTCTTTAGTACGTCAAACATGAAATGATAATCTTAAAGTCACAAGTTATTCCATGTTTTGCGAGGCGATGACAGGCGCGCTATTTTCCTCCATTAGCGGATATCGGGTTGCCAATATGGCAACCCGATGCGTTCTTAGTCCAGGCTTTTCCGGCCTGGCGCTTATCAAGGAGAGCCCTTCGCAGCAATTAAAAGGCGGATTGCCTTTCAGCAAATCCGCCTACAACTCTTTGAACAGCATATTTTCAACGATTATTTGACCATTTCCGCCTTTACGAAAAAGCTTCCCTTCGTCTTTTCAATATTATCCGGCTTTAGTGACTGCCAAGTGGTTAATACTTTATCCTGTGAGCGTTCCAAACTAAACAAGACTTCGCCAACTTGATATTGCTGAACGCCATACTCATTTTCAATTTTTCCATTACCATAAGACACAAAGGCGATTTGCTTACCCACAGAATCGGATACTGCTCTACAAATAATTTTCTCCGAAATCTGATAACCATTAACTACCAGCGAACAAGAACCGTCAGCTTTGATACGCAAATTCATATCAATTACTATCGGACTACCGCCAAAGCTTTTTCCAAGCTGATCCTGGTACAGGTACTCTCCTTCCCATTCAAAAGACTCCTGGCTCATACAAGCATGAGGAGTCAGAAGCAATGCAATTGTCATTATTGGAAATTTGGCCCAAGATAGATGTTTCATCGTGTCACCCTATATATCCTTTTTTAGACCTTTTTGATACTTTTGCATTACTAATGAAGATACATCTGCAAATGAAATTTTGCCGTCTTT
Organism: Methylobacter sp. Wu1; assembly: GCF_036553575.1. Taxonomy (NCBI): domain Bacteria; kingdom Pseudomonadati; phylum Pseudomonadota; class Gammaproteobacteria; order Methylococcales; family Methylococcaceae; genus Methylobacter; species Methylobacter sp. Wu1. Next base: position 23,258 of record NZ_JAZHOC010000029.1, read on the forward strand.
ATCAAAAACCAGCATTTTGCTTATGCCTTTCTCAAAATGCGTAATCAGAAGATTTCCCAATTGCTGCAGGATAAAGAATCGCTATATGAACGTCTATAAAAGTGTTCACCCTACTGATCCTTGACGCTCAGCCCACTTGTGCATTCCCGTTGTTGTACATGTATATAATAAAAGGCTGCATGATACCCCTCACTACTTGCAGGAATGAGGATTTGTAACTAGCGCTTTCCACCTTCTGTGTTTTCTTGCCAATAATTGTAGCTTTTGTCGCCGGCGTGAAACTGACTGCCGGCCCCGCAGTTATCTTGAAATCGTAGTAATAGCTTGGCTTGTTCTTAACGGTATAAGTCGTGCCACCCTTTTTCCCGTTTGGTTCTAATTGGTTCGTTGTCGCTGTTTCCGATGTGACATGAAACGAGTTGGCGACACCACCCTCGGCGAGCGGTACGGAGATATGGAAATCTTCGCCTTGATACGTGAAGTTAAGGTAAACCATCGTCCCGCCGTCATCATCCGCATTACGGTAAGTCAGGCCGGGAATGGGGAGTCCGGCAGGATTGGGGGCTGGCAAACCACCGACCGCGTTGTTCCAATCGGTTTCGATAGTCATGAAGGTTAATGGCATAAGTGAACTCCTGTTTTGGTTGAATGAGAAAATAAAAACTGTTTGGGCTTTTCCGCCCATTCCAATACGACAAAGCGTAATTCATTGGGCGTAGCTTGCGATAGCCGTATTACGCCGCATTTTGAGTTTCAAGCATTCGACGCCATTATGCTATTGCTAATGCGCCCTACACCACTGCTGGGCCTTACTTACAGATCTATTTTAATTTAGCTCTAGCCTGTTTTGCGTTTTCCACATCCACCAATCTTTCAGATAATCCTTCGTCAATTTTCCAAGAATCACCCTCCAGATGGTAAAAATAGCCAGCGTTTCCACCCTCTTCTCCAGAACCCAATCTATAATAACTATAGAGAATAACCAGACCATTGTTGTTATGGAGCTTCGTTTTAGCAGTAAATACGGATTTGACTTCAATATCAAATAGTCCATCCGCTTCTTTCATGGGCGCAAGATGAGTCACTCGATATTTTTGAGATTTTTCTTCGGGAAAAAGAACAAGCCCACTAAAATTCGTAGATTGATTCTTATTACGATAAATTGCTACAACCGCATGTGATGATTTTTGTACTGTAACCTCTACCACTGGATCAACTAATTCAGCATCTTTCGGTAAGGCCGACTGAGCAAATGTTTGAATTGATTCACCGGATTCTCTTTGAACAAACTCAGCGCTCCACGTGAAAAATGGAAATAACATAAGCACAAAAAAAATGTTAATGAATATCCATTTTTTGTTTCGGTAATTACTATTAGCTTCGCTCATTATTAGTAATCCTATTTTTTAGTATTGTATTTTTTATAGGCTACTTCAAGCTTGATATCGTATTGGTTTTCTGCATATTTAGGCCCGTTATATGCACGACCAAAACTCTTCCATGCTTTGGACTTCAAGTGTTCAGCTAACCCGGTCTTGTTGATAAAATTAAAGGCGGATTGCCTTTCAGAAACTCCGCTCTATAGCTCTATAGCTCATCCATCATACGGCCATATTCGGCAGTTTTCCTTTTATTGAGGAATTTTAATCGGTCCTAATGCGTCTATCGGGATCTCGGAAACTTGAGTTGAAGTTTTATCGATGAGATCAAAAATAAAGCGTCTGCCAGTTTCATCTTCAATTTCTAGTGCATCACGCCCCGGAATCAGGGCCATGCTTTTGAAATAAATACCTATGCTATCAACACCGGATTCGGACTGATCCGATACTTCATAAACTTTCAGCATCCAAAGGCGTTCCCCAGTCTTCACGTCAATTGCAGTCAGATATCCTCCGGGCTGATCGCCACCGTGGTCGTAACTTTGCATATCCTGTTCATAACGGATTCCGTTGTGCTCTATCGGAGCGACAACTGGTGGAGCGGGGCGGCTGCCAGATTGAAAACCTTGACCCATGATGATTTTCTCCTTTTGTTTAACCACAGAATCGTGGCTATCATTTGATGAATGAAGTTTCAACGGCGGCCGGCACCAGAAATCAAAACATCCCAATGCAAAATACAAAACTTTGCCCATTGTGCTTCTATCGGCTACGGCATCAATCTAATTGATGTTCTAATTCATCAGCTTTCTTTAGATAAAATGAGGCAGATTCTCGGTTCCCCAGGCGCTTTAGCCGTTTACTGTAGGTCCTCGCCGCAGTTGCCGCATTGCGAAAAGCGTTGATAATGATATTACGATCAAGATCAGGCAATAATTCTCCATGAGAAAATTGCCCTGCAATATAGCCATCATCGCAATCAATAACGCCTAAAGATATTTCACCATGCTCAAGATTACCTAAAAAAAGTAACGTACTTAGCCCATCTTTGTATGCTCGCAATACACCTTGCCCATGTGCCATCCCATTTCGACAGCCTCCATCCCATACAACCGTTCTGCCTTGCCACTCGGGCGGGGATATAAATTTACAATCTTCTCTGCCTGCTATTTTATTTAATTCCTCGGAGACAACTGGAGTTGGCGTCAAACTTAAGAATAGCAAAGGCATAACAGCCAGAATTAATTTCAAAGGCTCATAATGGATTCCGGGGAGTTAGCTGATAATCAGTTCCAACAGTGAACTTAATAACGCTTTACCGCGTTTTCTGGCGTTATGCACAAATTCAAAAAAGCCTAAATAAATGGG
>NZ_JAZHOC010000058.1:0-92733 GCF_036553575.1 Methylobacter sp. Wu1
ATTTTGTTACCCAAACAAAGTGGTATTCAATTTGGTAAACCGTATGGCTGCCGTATCTATAGTCCATTGCCACCTCCTTGGCCAGATTATCGCAGCTAAAGCTGACCGGCTAAAGCCGGTGGTTTAAACCTTATGATGGAAAATCAAATAAAAAATTGCATCGTGTCAACTCTTCGGCACAAAAAAGAACGGGCTGCCTTCGTGCCCTGCATGCTGCATGGCGGAATACTGCGGACTTTGCTGAAAGCCGATCTGTGACGCGGACTGTTTGACTTTACCGGAGGCCATTCTGTACAGTTCATAATCCTCAAGCAGGCCGGTATTGTCATTCAATGCCTTCAGAAACGCACTGGCGAATACCGAATGGCTGCTGACATTGGAATCCGGTATTGGCTTAACACTCCCGGATGTTATGACGGTTCTGCCCTTGCGGCTGTTCATGAGCTTCAGCCACTTCTTGCGTTTTTTATCGGACGCATCTTCCGGCAGATGAGCGATTGACGTTTTAGTCATGATGCCGGAATAACACGAATCGGCAATAACCAGGATATGCTTGGCCGGGAGAATGCTCAACTGTTGCGCGACATTATGATTGGACAGCCAAGTGGCAATATTGGCCTTTTCCGCATCGGATGGCAGCCAGTAGGCGCTTTGATCGTTTTTATTGATTTCGCCAAGACCGGCGTAATAAATCAACAGACTGTCCTTTTCGGTCAACTCTTTTCTCAGATCATCGAAAGCGGTCATGATCTGATGCTGGGTGACATTGATCAATAGCCTAGTTTGATAGCCGTAACGCGTCCGCAATACTTCATCGACCGCTTTGGCGTCATTGACCGATGTTTGAAGCGCCGGCAGTTGTTTATAGTCATTAATGCCGATAATCAATGCATAAAACCGGCCGAAATCAACGGATGGGTAGGATTTTGGGCTGGCTATGACAAGAGAAGCTTCATTATGATTTTTTTTCTGTACCCCCTTTTTCTCCGGCATCTCGGCCGGAACATCTTTGAGGCCTGCCAGGGTCTTTTCTTCCTGCTCGATCGCTTTCTTCAATTCCTTGATCTGCAAGCCCTGAGCCAAAAGCTCGCTCTTGTCCTTTTTGAGCTTGATATGAACTCTTTCAAGGGCCAATTTTTCCCGCCTGGAGTCCATTTGAGACGCTTTGACTTCTATAGTGGTCATGTCACTTTTAATGCGGGCAAACGTATTGTGGTATTCCTCCCCCAAAGATTTCAGTTGCTCCTGCAACTGATCGAGCTTTTGTCTGGATCCCACCTTCCGCCGCTTAAGTCCGGAATCATCCGCCGAACCGGACGCTTTATCGCCGATCCTGGCCTGATGTTGTGCGTTATCACCCTGTTCCCTTTTGCCGCCTCTACCGGAGACTTCGGTCACGGGCATAAACTGCAAACCTGAGTTCGCCAGACCTGATGCCTTGCGGTACCAGTTCAATGCGGTCGGAATGTCTTTCTTTACCCCCAGGCCTTTCTCATAAAGATAGCCGAGATCAATCTGCGCCCTCGAATTGCCTTGCTCGGCCGCTTTTGAATACCATTGGGCCGCCAAAGCGGGATCGGCCGTTCCGCCCAATCCTTTTTCGTAAATCTCGCCCAGCATCACCTGAGCCTCGGCATTACCCTGCTGCGCCTGCGGCAGCCATACTTTTAAAGCCGATTCGACATTGGCGCGATCGTGAGCCACATATTCGCCGCCGCGATCCCTGCATTCAGCGGCTGTGGTTTTGATGGGCCGCCGAGAGGAAATATCGGTCTTTTGAGCGCCTGGGCCGCTCACTTGATCGGGCAGCAAACAATCGACAACGAAAAGCTTATCGATATCCTCCACCACAAGATCTCCTGTTGGCTTGACGCTGTCGAGATCGGTTTTGGGTTCGGTCTGACAGCCGATTAGCGCGGCAAAGAACAAAGACAGAAAGAAATACTTAGATCCTGAAGTCCGGGCAAAACACGCTGCGGAAGTGGTGATTTTCCTCATAACAATCATTTTAAATATTCCTGGATTATTATTGATTGACTCGTACTGGGGATAGTAGCCCGACCAGATGAGATTAGTAAAACTTTATAGATACAATGGTTATGAAATGCCCTTTATCCCTGATTAATCAAGGCAAATCCACCCTGCGATTCATTTGCCGTGCGGCCAGTATAAACCATGAAAAAATTCAATTACTATAAAATTAACGCTGATTTTGAAGATCGGTTATGTGCTACAATCCCAAATTTTAACTTACTATTTATAAGGTTTTAACATGCAATTCATTCGGTTTTCTGCCTGCGCTCTGATGCTTTTGTCTTTTTCCGCAAATGCGGACGTTCCATTGACCCAATCCGATCTGCTTGGAACCTGGCAAATCGACAAAGAATCGGTTGATCGCGAAGGCACTAAATCAAGAAGCATAAACACCACTTGGACCTTCAAGGCAGACGGCACGCTGGAAGGTATTTCCCAGGAATCGGACGTACACGCGCGGATCGATCATCTGCGTGCGGTACTTAATTATTCCGTCCAGGACGGAAAACTGGTCAAACAAGCCGCTCCCGGCCGTTCCAGAATGGAAACCTGCACTGCGATCGAAAAAGAAAACGACAAAATGGTTCTTAAGTGCCAATCGACTTATTTTTTCATGACGAAGAAATAATCAGCGTCTGTTGGTGTTCAGCAAAGTATTTATCATCATGATCCTACTGGCATTTTCCAAGATCATTCGTCTATTAACGTCTAGTGAAGTGCAGTAACGCTCGACATTTCACGCAGTAACTATTACAGTAGCTCCGAGTTAAACAATCAGGAGTTACTGTAATGGCCCGAAACTTATTGACCGATTCCACAATCCGCAGCACCAAGCCGGGTATCAAAGACCAGCGCCTTAATGATGGCGAGGGGCTGTACCTATTGGTGAAGTCCACAGGGGCAAAGTGGTGGCGATTTGATTACAGCATCCAGGGTACGCGCAAAACCTTATCGCTCGGGGTGTACCCCGAAACCAGCTTGGCAAATGCCAGATCCGAAGCGGTTAAGGCACGTTCGCAAGTTGCAAGCGGCATTGATCCCAGCGACACTCGGAAGGCCGAGAAGCAAATGCGCCAGGATGCTAAGGCAAACGCAAAGCGCATAGCGGCTGGACTTCCTATTGTGGGATCATTCGAAGATGTGGCCGGCCAGTGGTTCGGCTCTATCAAACACCAGATCAAAGAGCAGACTTTTAATATTAAGCTGGTCAGATTCAAAACCTATGTGTACCCCACAATAGGCGCAATGGATATACGCGCGGTCAAGTCACCCGATGTCATGGCAGTTATCAAAACTGTAGACCACACAAAAACATCCGTGGCCAAGGCATTGAGGGCCGAGATTAGCGCGGTCTTTGGTTATGCAATCGCTCACGGTCTGGCGGATTATGACGTGGCTCAGCCTGTCGCTAAGATGCTGAAGGCGCATGTTGGTGGTCACCGCCCTGCCCTGACTAATCCTGCCGATGTTGGAAAGCTCTTACGCGATATCGACGGGTATAACGGCACTTTCACCGTGAAATCGGCATTACGTCTGCTCCCTGTGCTGTTCTGTCGCCCTGGCGAACTGCGGCTGATGAAGTGGGTTGATGTTGATTTCGATTCGCGGGAATGGCGCTATGTGGCCTTTAAAACAGGCATTAATCACATCGTTCCACTTTCCACCCAAGCAATCAGGATATTAACCGAGTTGCTGCCGGTAACTGGGTCCAGCGAATACGTATTCCCAAAAGCCAGCGATAGCAAAAAGCCCATGAGTAAACGCTCTATACAGGGTGCTTTAGTGTCCATGGGCTACAGCGATTCGCATTGTGCGCATGGTTTCAGGTCCACCGCATCAACATTATTGAATGAGCAGGGGTGGAGTCCGGATGCCATAGAACGGCAGTTGGCGCACATGCCGAGGGATTCGGTACGTGCTGCATATAACCGCGCTCAATATCTGGATGAAAGACGACGAATGATGCAAGCTTGGGCGGATTATCTGGAGGGGATAAAGAACGGCGCGGATATTGTACCGATTGGCAGATTGGCTAAAGGAAATTAGTAGTTAAATCAATAGCTTACGCAAATGGTACGGCGAATCCCCGTACCCTGTGGCCTAATTCCTAATAGGTTTTTAAGCTGCCGCTGCAACCAAATCGTTAAGCCGCTTTTGCTGAAACTCAATGCGCTGCTCGATGATCCGCAACCCAGGTGCATTAGGGTTCGTGGCCTTCAGCTTCTTTCTCCGGCGCATTAGCCCGTCTATGATTTTCTCGATCGCTTTACCCTGTGGCACAAGTCTGGCTTCTGGCGTTTCCCAGATGTATTTTGCCGCCTTGGCCGCGCCACCTTGCTCTGAGCGCAGACCTGCTATCTCTGCCTCATGCTCATTCAGCCGTTTCAGGTTCTCGTAATACAGGCCGCGCTCCACAGAGGGGCCTTCGGCCTTGCCGTACAGCCGGCCAACCAATGGGATCTTATGCGCGGGCAGTTCGGCCAGATTGCCCGTCATTAAGGCTTCGGCGGATTGTTCAAATTTCAATGCCTCACGCCCGGTGCCGCCAAACACGGCCCCAAAAGCGTAGTCTAATTGGTCCGGTGTGGGGCTCATGATGCCCTGTTTGTAGTCCGTACCTCCTGAGGCTTTATTGATGAACTCAGCCAGCGTTGAGCTGATGCCCGATGCCGTGTCCTTTTTGCGTGTGAATCCCAGCGTTGGGTCCAAGCTGTTGAAGTCCTCCTTATATATGGCTCTTCCGGTCCAATCTTTGTTCCGCCACAGTGCTACTACCGGATCAAGTACAGTAGGTACGAAGGTGTCTACGCCGTTTCCGCCCAATGGGTTGAACGCACTGACAGTCGATCCGGCTAACTGCGCCATGCGCTCAGTAGCAGAGATTCGGTTAGAGCCCATCGCTATTTCGACAGCTTTGCGCCCGATGTTCGGCAAGATGTGAAAGCCGAGCGGCATAGGTATTGCCACATAGTCTGCGTCGCCTAGCGGGATAATTAAACTGCGCTCCCTTACGAACTCTGGTATTTTCTCGTACTCATCCTCGCCCATCGCGGCTATGGCCATCGCCGTCATCGCTGCGCCAATGCCTACGCCCGATGCAATGAGCTGTTTGCCTTTAGGCCCACGCAAAGTTTCCACTGTTCTGGCTGTACCTTGGACGGCGGCATTGAAGAAAGCGAAGTACGCACCTGCCTTTGTGGTGATCGAGCCCTTACGATTGAAGTTCACACTTATGTTCTTGGCGATGGATGCCGCCTTAGCGTCTGACAAGCCTGACTCAATGCCGACCTAGAACGCCGCGAAACGCGCTGAGTTTTCCATCAATGTGTTATAGTCGGTTAGCCACTTGCCCACTGCAAGCGCCACTTTCCTATGGGCGTTCGCGGCGGTCAGCTTATCCAGATTTGCAAACTCTTTCTTAATAGACTTCTGGCGGTCCTGTATGGTCTCGAACATCTGCGTGAAGCCGGTCGTGCCACCTGCCTTATTAAAGCGGTCGTACATCTTGCGCATTGCAGGATCGCCGCCGGCGCTTCCACGTTCCACTGCCCAGATTGTCTTAGACGCATCGAGCATTTTGCCCATGACCTGGCGTTGTTTACCACGTAATTCTGTGGTGGACAGGTTGAGCATGACGGCCTGCGTGTCGCGCGTTGCGTTGATGACACCGAAAACCACATTGTACTGCGTTGACATTTTCGCCATGAACCGTGTTGCCGATGCTACAGCCGATTCGAGCATATCCATTTCAGAACCGTCCATGTTCTTCAGGCTGAGCGCCAGCCGGACTGATTCAGGCTTATCCTGGTTGAATACAATGGCAATATCTTTTCCAAGCACTCGCATGGTGACGACGTTATCTGCTTTCATGTACATTGGCACAGGCTCTGTTTTGACAATGCCGTTCTCAATGACCTCACGCGTTGGGATCTTGCCGACCTCTGCAAACTCTGCATCGGGATGGGCGTTAATCATGTTCGCTAAAGCCACAGTTACCCGGTTCTTCTCGCCGCGTTTAATGTACTGCTCGCGGCTGGCGGCTATGTGCGCGAGGATATTTGTTACATCGGCATTGCTGCCAGTTGCGCTCTTAATGCCTGTACCCCGAACTGAGAAGCCCTGCCCTTGTGGGTGACCGGCTGAGTCGAGATGTGCTTCGTCTCGGTACAGCGGAACGTAATGGTCCCATTCGCCCTTGAGTTGTTCGGCACCCTGCTCAGTCTCCATGCCATAATCCACCAAAAGCTGGTGGGTGCGGTCCACGATTGCGTCGATCTTAGCGCCCAATGCTTCATACGTTGCGCGCTTAGCGGCTGGCAGGTCTCGGAGTATCTTGGCAGCTTCGGCATCAGACATGCCCGACAAGCTTAGGCGCTGTTCCTCAGTGCCGGTGAACGGCTGAGCCTTTTTCCATTTCTCTATTTCGCGTGTAGCGTCCAATAATTCCTTCGGTGTGGCAGTCTTTTGGATCTCAGCCAAGTGCTTAACCGCTGCGTTCAGGTTCTTATCGATCTGGGCTTGGTTCGGGTTGCGCTCGGCCATGACCTTGTTGCGGCTCGGCGCGTGCCTTGCGTGCAGATATTCTTCAAACTGCTCAATGCTAATGTTCTTCGTATGTAGCTCTTTCAGAATCGGAGTCAGCTCGTTGTCGTAGAAGTCTTTGATACGTGATGCTTGTCTTTGGTGGAACAGCTCTTCAGCCTGATAGGCGTCCTCGGATTCCGGTATGGCTTCCCCGGTATTGCGAATCCGCTCAAGCTGACGCTTCAGGTCGATATACCTATCTTGCAGTGCGTAAATAGCTTTATCGAGTTTCGCATTGGAGATGTGTTCCTTAAGCCATGTATCACCCGCCGCTAGCATGTCGGAATATAGGTCAGCCGCATTAGTGTCATTTGCCGGTTCGCCCTTAGCCGGTTCGCTTTTAGCTGGTTCGCTTTTAGCTTGCACCCCGTAGGTTTCCGCAATCCGGTTCATGTCAGCCGCAGTCAGGTCTTTCAGGCTGACACCTGCTCGCATGAGGCCGATTCGGATAGCGGCGATGAAGTCCTGCACCAGCTTCTTAACGTAGCCGGTCAAGCTGTTCGGGTTCCTGTTGTACTCGGATACCAGATACGCTCTGAACTCGGCAAGCGACATATCCTCACCACTGCTGGAATTCTTCACCCGCTGATACGCTCGCTGCTCTATGGCAGTGCCTTTACCAAGCTTGGCTAACTCAAAGCGCTTCTCGAACTGGCCCTTAACCTTAACCATTGTGGCCTTAACTTTCGGGTCAACTTGCTCGGCGCGGTGCAGCAACTCGTGATTGAGCAACATGCGCGTAGCTTCTTTGTCGGCAGCCTTATCCGCTATGATAATTACCTTGTCATGTTTAGGCGAATAGAAGCCCTGCACAGTGCTCGACAATTCCCCACTGGCATATTGCTTGGCCGCTTCGGCATCCTTGACGACCACAAGTTTATCTTGAAGTTTCTTTGTATAGCCTGGGAGCGTTTGGGCAAACTGTTCAACCGGCGGCGGTTGCACCGATGCTGTGGCGCGAGCCGAAAACTCGGCCGGCTCTGGCGCAGTTTGCACTGGCACTGTGCTCTTAGCTGTTTGCACTGGCGCAGCCTGCACTTCGCTCCGATTGTAACTCATGGAATTCCATGTGTTAGCTTGCACTGGCGCAGTTTGCACTGGCACTTCGCTCTTAGCTGTTTGCATTACGCCCTGTGCGCTTTGCAGTTTAGCAGTGATGCTTTTCGGCGCGGCTTTATACCTCTCGGTAAACGCACTATGGGCCTTTATAAACGCCGAGGCTTCTGCTGGTGTAGTGACTGGCATCGAGTTTAAACCGGCTATGCCTTTGGCCCTAGAGCTAAGATCAATCGATGTTGGCTGTGCTGCGGCCAGAAGTGGCGTTTGCCTGGCGGCTTTGTCGAAATGGTTTAAAGCATTTCCAGAATTCTCGTTATGGGAAATCCCGTTTCCAGAATTCAAATCCTCGTAGCGATTTAAACCGTTTCCAGAATCTAAGTTCGATTTCAAATCGACCTTGTTGACCTCGCGCCATGCGTCTTGCACAGGCATACCGGCATTAACCAGATCAGCAACCTGTTGGCGTTTGCTGCTCAATGTGGCTGATTGCACTGGCTCAATGCCCGATGCCGAAAAACTGGCATCGGCCACAGTGGGTAATGTTTGCATTGGCGCTGTGCCAAGCTCTGGCAAGTCTACCAGATCATTAGCGCGGGTTATTATCGCATCCTCTATTGGCGCGCTGGACGGTTCCATGGCCGCACCCGCTGCTGCTATAGCATCATCAACCGTTGGCGCTGCGGTGATAACCTCAGCCGCTTGCGCATCGCTCAGCGCGTGGACAGGCTTATCGACTTGCTGCGCTTCCCGGCTTGGAGAGAACACTCCGCCTAAGCCCATCGCCCCACCCACTAAGCCGCCTTCCAGACCTGCGCTCAGCACATCTTTATACGGGTCGGTGTTCGGGTCCAGATACTTCTGCTCGGCCACATTCTGGTAATATTGCTCTGTGGCCGACTGTGGAACTTCTTGACCAGCCTCTTTGGCAGATCCCTTAGCGGCTCGCATAAGCCTACCGCCTGTTGCGCCGTTGCGCATTTGCCCAAGCAAACCGCCACCTGTTAAAGCGCCAATAGCGCCGGTGGTCGCTGCGGTTCTGCCAAAGACTTCGTCCCCGGCTTTACGCGCCATGATATCCCGCGCTTGTTCAAGTCGGGTATTCTGGTCGGCTTCGGGATCGGTTTCGTTATGGTACGCCTCTACAAACGCTGGGTTGTCTACCAGCTTGTCAAATGGCGTATTGCGGATTGTTTGTTGCTCTTGCGCGGCGTTACTCGCGCCTGAGAATACCCCTTCTGATGCACCGTAGCCCACACTTGAGCCGATGAATTTTGATTTAGCCCCTGCTCCCAAAGCTTTAGCTGCGGTTCCTGCGCCCTTAGCGAGTATGCCACCCGGGGCTGCCATGGCAATCATGCCGGGTGCGGATTCAACAGCTTGCTGAACGAACGTGCCTAAGTTAAAGCCGCCATATTCGCCATTCTCGTCGATGAGCTTTTTCTGTGCATCCTCTTGAGCTTCCAGGCTTTGCCGCTCAGTCAGTCTCTGGTTAGTATCCTGCGCTGATTGCTGAACCTCCCTGCCGAACTCTGGGGCAATGCCCGATGCTTCCAGGCCATAGCCTACTGCGCCGCCTACGTCCGTGACGCCTTTGAGAAGCGGGATGAGGCCATAACTTCGAACAGCTCCGGCTTGCTCTTCTGGCGATTCACGTCCGGCGAATGTTTTGAAATCATCATAGGATGTATCCGAGGCGTATTTCTGATGCAGGAATTCTGCGATGTCATCGTCAGATAAATCTTGTAAGCCACCGTTTCTCTGCCTGAATCGCGCAATAATTGAAGCCATCTAGTTAATTCCTTGTGTGGTTGTCATGATGTGGTAAGCCTGCGGCGGGGTTTGTGGCTTTTTGGGAGCGGAGAAATTCCGCTCCGAGTTTCGACAAGCGTTGCTTTAAATTAGCCATGTTGAACCCTCGCATTCAGTTCCGCGATCCAAGCATTGAGCATGGTGCGGGTATCTGCTATCACTTTCGGATCTTGCAAATATTGGATTCTTTCTGCGGTGGGGTCGCTGGCTTTTTGCGATTCGAGTTTTGCCAATCGTGATTTGAGGGATGCCATTGTCAGAGCTCCGAGCCGTAGGCCACAATATTGGCATGTTGTCGTGGGTCGCATCTGGCCTGTATGCGCTCGATGAATGCCTGCTCGTCCTCACGCTCGGCTCTGTAGAATACTTCAGTTCCTATGTCCATTCGGACTACCTCACCTGGCACTGTGCCTGGGCGAATGATGCGATTAACGGTTATGTGTATGCTTTGCGGTGAAGCCCCGCATGCCGTTTCCAGCTTAGCCAATCGCTGTTTGAGACTAGCCATTTTGCTGTTCCTCAAGTGCGGCTATTCTCTGTTCAAGGTCGCCGCCTTCCAATACCTTGTATTGGTTATTTAGTAGCGTCTGCAAGCCTGTACCCTCTGTGATCGTCAGCGCGCCCTTACTCACGGCGGCAATGATTACCCCATTAGCGGCAATCAAACCATCAACTGTGGTGGCGTCAGGCAGGTCGATAGTCACGGGGAGTTCTCTCACCGGCGGCGTAAGGCGTTCAAGTACGAGCTTGCACGCCTGCATGTCCCCTTTCTCAGCGGCATCGTAGATAACATTTGCGACTGCGGGGCCTCGCTCTGTCGCTAGCTCCTTCAGCAACATCGTCAATTTGTTCTGTGAGCCTTTTACACGGCCTCTGCCGCGTTTAGTTGGATCTTTTGTTAGCGGCGTTACGCCTGTTTTATTTGCCATTCTTTTTTGCGAACTTGTAGATTATTTTTTTCTTAACACCGACTTTGGGCTTCCCTCTCGAACTCTGGCTCCTGGTGTCTATACCAGTACGGCGAACTCTGCGGGCCAGTCGGTGAATAGTAGCCGCTTGATCCTCGCTCGGTTGTAAAGCGGATCGCGCTCGGCGCTTTGAACGATTTAGCGATGTTGACAATCTCGTTCAGCTCGTCGTAGCTAGAGACCGATCTGGGCGACATGTACATCTGTCCGTCCCTGGAAACTATGTATACGTTTATGCTTGACATAGTTATCAGCCCTTCGCTTTTTGCCGACGGCTCGGTTCGTCGGCCACAGGGGGTTTATTAGACTGATAGCGCGCGACAAGATTGGAGTACACATGCTCTTCAGGCGTGGCGTGCATTGCTGAGCATAGCCGCTGATAATCGAAGCTCAAATCGCGCATTATATTTCGTAGGGCTGATGGTGCATAGCGCCTGTCGTCTGGGTCTAACGCAGAGAGTATATCGACCTCTCTGGTATACCGGCCGCCATATTGCTTTAAGCGGGCTTGAATCTGGTGGACCCGATGCGCGATTTCCGCGAAGTCATCCGCGTTGGCCAAGTGTTGCTCAAGTGTTAATGCCATTTCTGTTGTGTCCTATTTATTGAATCGTGCTTTTGCGCGTTGAATCGCGTCGCCTTGCGCTATTTCAAACGCATGTTTACTGGATGTTTTGTAGCGTGCCGTATTGCGCACGTCGCCCGATGCAGTGGCCGCGCGGCTTAGCAACTCGTCCACCTCAGCTTGAAGTCGGGCGCGTTCTTGTGGGTTTTTAGTCGAGTTAATCAAGCCGGTCTTAAACTCCGCGAGCGACAACATCTCTTCGGTAATGCCTGATGCAATGGCCTGTTGAGTGTCGTCGCTAAGCTTAGCCTGCCCTAGCTTTTCGGCTATGTGGGCCTGTGCTGCTTGCGGATCGCGCTTAGCGGATTGCTGCTTAGAAGATTGCTGCGATGCCTTCCACTGCCGGATCTCGGCTTCTTCAGGAAGCATATCTGCGCCGGGCTTATTGCTGGTGTTGTCTGCCACAGGTTTAGCTTGCCCCGGCACTACGGATGCCATGCCTTCATCAAACGTAATGGCTCGGATAGATTCAAGGTTGTCGGCTATTTTATTTTGCGCGTCTTGCATTTGCGCTTCGTCCAGCATGCCGCTGTCGATCTTGGCTTGAAGCGCTTTGTTCTCGTTTTCAAAGAACCGCACCTGCGCTTTATCCCTGGCGTCGTATTTACCAGAGGAATCTGAGCTTGCGCGGCCTGAGCCTGGGCTATACTGTGCCTTAACGCTATAGCGTGCATCGCTTCTGGCCTTTTCCTTTGCGGCTGCGAGCTTAACAGCTTGTTCGAATTCAGTGCCGTACCGAGAGTCGGCATACTCATCAGTGACGCGCTGCTTCTCGACGGCGGCTTTGGCTATGGCGCGATTGCGTTCGGGGTCAATCGATTGTTGGTACGCGCGTTCCTCGTCCTGGAGTCTTTCGGCCCGGTCGCGAGTATGGTTGCGTTCCTGCATCTCAGCAATACGCTTTTCCTTGGCTAGATCAACTAGCTGCCGCATTTGCTCAAGCTGGGCGGCGTTGATGCTCTGGACTCTGCCCTCAGCGACATTGGCAAGGCCACTGCCTAGACCGCTGAGGGCGCCTAGTAGCAAACTCATACTTCCACCTCGGCATTGTCCAAGTCCGAGCTCTGGACTGGGCATTGTGTTGATAGGCTATGAGTGCGCATTCTGTTCACGTTGTGGCTGTTGCCCGTCGCAGTTGCGGCTTGCATTTGGCCAAAACGGTTTGGTGTTGATGATGGATACGATACGCCCATTATGCTTCCCTCGCGTAAAGGTCGTAGAGTCTGTCGATCAGTTTTGTGATTGGCATATCTAGATCAAAGGCGCGCCGTTTAAGTTTTTGGTGCGTCGATTTGTGGAGCCTTACGCTTTTGTATTGTGTGGTTTCCATATTGGGTTCCCCGTAGTTTGGTTGTGTACACAAGTGTATTGTACTACAGGTTATGGATTTATTGAACATTGTTCAATTAAATATTATGACTATGAATCAAGCACTTAGATTATGGATTCTCGAAGTGGAGTTTTTCCGCTTCGAGAATCCCGTTCGGGGAAATCCCCGTAAGCGAACCGGGATCTGGGAGTGGGTTTTTTCCACTCCAGAATCTCGACAGTACGCTCAATATCTTGGAGGACACCGCAATTTTGCTTCCACACTTTGTAGCCCATCGTGGTGGGTCGCGGTGATGTGTTGTTAATAGGAAACAATCTTTTCCCTAGCATGATTCCATGCCAACTTGCTGAAGGCCGCATGTGATAAGGCTTACAGGCTGGCACGATTTTTGATATAGGCGAAGCTGTTTATTGTTTACTATCCGTTCGCCCCGCACCAGTGCGCATACGCCCCATAGAGCTCAGCATTGAGCGATTGGAGTTCGGGGCCAAAGGCGCAGTGCAGTTCAGCCCAAAGCCACTCTTGCGCGTGGCGCATCAGATTAAGTCGCTGAAATCGTCGTTGCTGTCAGCCACAGGTTTTGCATTTGCGGCTCTTAGCTCTGCCGCGATTTGCTCAAGGCGCTCGGCTAAGTGGTCAATGGCTGGGGCTGACAGATCGGCAGCGGAAAACTTTTCGCACATCAGTTCTACGACTTGAGCGACTGGCACAGCTAGATCCGCTGATAAGCGTTTGAGTTTTGCGTGTACGGCAGGGCGAACTGAGATTGTTTTGTACATAGCGATTCCTTCATATATGTTATTTTATAGCTGTAATATAACATATGCGAAATAACATACACAATGTTGTGTATTGATAGTAGTGTACTGATCGTGAAAACCACAGGGTGGATGTGGGTTTCAGCCAAGTCTGTAACACGCTGGTAACAAGTCTGTAACGCCTCTTACAGACTTTAACCCAGAGCTGGCGCGGACTACAGCGGTTTTAGTAACAAATGTAACAAAATCTATTCGTGTGCGTGTGTGCGTGAGAAATCCACAGTGCGTAGGTTGGCGAATGGATATTTCTATTATTATATAAATAAAAAAATACTACTTTTATTACTAAATACTCTACAGACCGCGCCAGCTCTGGGTTAAAGTCTGTAACGCCCTCTTACAGACTTTTACAGACTTGGCCGGAGGCCGCGCCAGTTCTGGGTTAAAGTCTGTAAAGCTAAAAAATCACCATCACCTGTGGCCGTCAAATTGAGAAACCGCCGCGCATAAAAAAGCCCCGCGCAGTTGATAACCGCACAGGGCTCTTCGAAGTTGCGCAATCAGATCAATTTATAAGTGAGTCCTTTACCCGCTATCGGTTTTGATACCGTCAGCAAACCTTCACCGACCATGCCGCTCAAAGCGTCATTGATCGCTTGCGACTTGCTACCGGTGAAACTCTTGAATGGTTGCGTATTTCTCATAGAGTTTATGATAGCACTGGCCAGAGCCTGATTTGAATGTTGTCGGCTCAAATACGCGGTGATAGCCTCATACTCAGCCGTGTGGCCAATGATGTCCTTATCCCTGCACAACTTGAGGTTAGCTTCCAGCAAGTCGTTAAAGATCCCTATGGCCGCTTCCACATACTTATCCGCCACAATACCTAGGCTTGGGTCATCCAATACCTGGAGGTTCGCCGCTATCTTGATAATCTGAGTATCGGCTTTCCCTGCCGCGCCTCTCAGTGAAATGTGGCTGAACTTGCCACCGTCTGCTAAGTGCATCTCGATTTTGTTTTTGTACATAGCTATCAGCGTCATGGCTCTATCACTAAGCTTAAGTTGAACCAGATCGTCGTACATAAGGGGGTTAATCAGAACGTCCCTAAAGAATTGGCACTTCTCCGCATACTCAGCAAGTAGCGCTTTATCTTCGGGGCGTTTTTTCATATGGTCACGATTCCCTAAATTGTGGTTTTCAACAATCATCAGGAAGCGTTCACTAACTCCAGTTCCGTTTGAAGCTTCCAGAATGGTCTGTACTAAACCGTCTTGCGCGAAACAAGCCACAGCACCAACAGGTTGCCCTGAGAACGGCACACGGCCAATACGCAATGATCCTATCCTCTGACCGTCGAACAGATTGAGCAGGGTGTCGTTGTTGTTTGCTCGTTTGTCCTTGCCCGACCCAGAATTGATTATTCCGAGTACGGAGTTCATAAGCCCTTGTTCAGACGATGCCAAGCTGATATAACCCTTGTTCGCCTTAAGCCATATATCCATAGCTTCTGAGGTTGCGTTGGTAACGAATAAAGGTAAGGCTCATAATGGATTCCGGGGAGTTAGCTGATAATCAGTTCCAACAGTGAACTTAATAACGCTTTACCGCGTTTTCTGGCGTTATGCACAAATTCAAAAAAGCCTAAATAAATGGGCAGATGCGCTTGAGAAATCCCGCGATGCGGGCGTAACCAGGAACGCAGCAGCGACCAGAAACCTTCCATCGTGTTCACATGTACTTCATAAAATCCATCGCCATCCTCATCGCGCGCATATTCTCCAGCACTATGGCAAACGCTTTTTCGCGCGTAGCCCCATGACTCCAGGCGGTCATAAATCGCGTATTCATCGGTATAAATGAGCGTACCTGGCGCTAGGGTGCTTTGAATCACGGGCTGGATGGTCGCTTGCTGTACATTGTCCAGCATCTGAATGACCACTGGTCCGCCGCGTTGAATCATGCCCAATATCGGCGGCTTTTCCTTGGCCAGAGTGCCGCGTCCACGAGCGCCTTTTAACCGGTTACGTCGACCTTTTCGGCCTTTTTTTTACGGTTTCCGGTTGGCCTTTGTGTCCAGCCACCACATAAACTTCGTCGCATTCGACTTCGCCTTCCAGCACCACCGCTGGCCTTTTGCTGACAATCCCGGAACGCAACTGTCGGGTCATTTGCTGAACATCCGCTTCATTTAAATCCAACTCGCGGGCAATCTGCGCGTTCGATAAGTTCAAGCCCATGAAATACAGGCACAGCACCCAGATTTTCAGAGGTTGATGGTGGCCCGCGAAAATCGTACCGGTTAAATCGTCGAATTTGCGCCGACAAGCCTTGCAACTATAGCGCTGTCGTTCAGGCTGGGTATCATCCTTGCCCTGCTTGATAATGGCTTCTGAGCTGCAATGGGGACAAGAGACTTTATCCGGCCAGCGCAGGGCACGAACCGTCTCAAAGCATTTGGCGTTGTCTAATAGTTGAGGTAAGGTAATCATCCGTCCTATATGGCGATACTGAACCTCAAATTCAAGGAGTCAACAATGCTTGGGTATCTCCCCGGAATCCAATAAGAGCCACAGATTTTTTGTATGGCAGTGGCGTAAAGGCTGTCATAGCTCATGAAGTGACTATGAGGTTTGTGTGATGAGCGGTTGCTGTGATGATAATTGTGCTTTAGACCGGTTGCGCGAACGGCAGCGTGGAACGTTGCAAATGGTTCTCGCCATTAACGCCGTGATGTTCTTCGTCATCATTGTCGCAGCGCTTTATGGCAAATCGACTGCACTGTTAGCCGACAGCCTGGATAATTTGGGCGACGCTTTGACCTACGGCCTGAGCCTCTACGCGGTATCAAGGAGTACTGCTGTTAAAGCCAAAGTGGCCCTATTTAAGGGCGGGCTTATTTTCCTTGCGGTGCTCGGTGTGGCCGCCCAGATTGGTTATAAATTTTTCGTCCCCAGCCAGCCGCTCTTCGAGGTCATGGGCGCATTCAGTCTGCTGGGCCTAGCCGCCAATTCCCTCTGCCTCTTTCTGCTATGGCGGCATCGCCATGAAGACGTGAATATGAGTTCAGTGTGGGAGTGTTCGAGAAACGACATCGTGTCCAATAGCTCGGTTTTTGTTGCAGCTGGAGCCGTCTGGTTCACCGGTTCGGGCTGGCCAGATGTTGTAGTCGCTCTGGGGCTCGTGGGATTTTTGATGCGTTCGGCTATCCGCGTTATTACATCGGCCTTGGCGGAGAGTCGTGCAGCAACCTGATGCTTCGGACAAAAGAGGAGCGAATTCATGGCGGCCATAATTCTTGAGTCGACGATTACCTGTCCACATTGCGGGCATGCCGAAACGGAAACCATGCCGATCGATGCCTGCCTGTTTTTCTACGCCTGCAAGTCCTGCGGCACATTGCTCAGACCAAAGCCAGGGGATTGCTGCGTGTTCTGTTCTTACGGTTCGGTCAAATGTCCACCCATCCAGCAACAGACATCCTGTTGCGCCGGATAGGATAAAAACCTCTGACTAAACAAGATGAGTGGTTCCATGGTTTGATCGGCTGTCAGTTTGATACTTCCCGTCCAGGACGGATGACTGAAGCCCGAATTTCATTTGCAATTAGATGAGCCCGTGGAAATGGAACGCGAGCCCGGCCTTTTTCATGGCGCATTCTTTCATTACACATTTATTACAGAATGGTTATGATATGCCCCCGCAAGAACATCGGGCGGAACAAACTATAATCGAGCAGGACTTACGCAAACCTGTGGGGGCGACTTCGCCTAGAGCGCCTACTGTTGGTAGTCGCCCATTTCAGGCCCAAGTGGCGACTGAAGTCGCCCCCACAGGTTTTAGAACCGCTTGTTTCGACGGTGGAACGGGCAAACTGCGTAAGTCCTGTCGAGTTTTAAAAATTACTGAGACTGCCGGAGGGCTCGTTTTTTGCTATGAATGCGGGAAAAAGCGGCACTATGGCCTGTAAAAAGCATTTTCAATTGAAGGCGATATTGAAATGAATCGCATTTATCTGGTTCGAAGCGAGGCGGACAAAAACATGAACCAGTTTTATCAACTGATCATCATGCCGGGACTGTTCGGCGACTGGTCATTGATCCGCGAATGGGGCCGTGTCGGCTCACCGGGCACCGTACGCAAGGATTGGTTCGATACCGAAGAAGAGGCAGTCAATGCCGCGCAGCGCCTGTGTCAGAGCAAGCAGAAAGGCGGCTATCGTTATCATTCCAAGTGAAATTGGCTGTATCGCCCGGAAGGGAAACGGATCCATTATTTCATTGGCTGGGCCGGGCGGTATGCATTGGCGCGGGGAGTCGCAAGTTTTTTTATCGTACTTCGTAAATGTAAACGCACTTTCCGGGATCGAAAGATTGTTTTCCCGCCGCGTCTGTGACGGCGCACCCTTTGGCAGTGTATGAAGCGTTCTTATTCGCAGCCAATTGAATGAGTCGCTGCACAGAGTCTCCATCAGTCGCCATAAGCAGAATAACAGGGTAGGATTCGCCTGTCTTTGTCCGGATTGAAACGCCGTCGCCCTTGTCGATCCCGTTTATCAGCGCACCCGATACTGCAAAGGGTTTTTCCTTTGCTGTTCGCGGTGCGGCTGTTGTGTCAGGCGCCGGAGGGACAATCCAGGCCAGGCTCTTCCGAACCGGCAGGTCCATATTTTTGATCGCAGTCACGCCGGGCTGCAAAAGGTCAAGTTCTCCAAGGCGTTCAATATAGGCCTGTTTCAAACAGGCGAAGTCCCCACATGCGTTGCGCACTGTCTTCAGCCATTGAAGCTGGTCGGTCTTGAGGCAGGCCGAGCCTTCCCCCAGTTCCTGCATCGCTGCGTGATAATAACGTCCAAGATATTCATCAAGCTCGGATAATTCGGAATTCGAGCAAATCAGGCTTTCAGGATGGCTCTTGGCTTTGCTGCAATCAAAACTCGCAGCCGAGCTGATGCCGGCGAGGAAAATATAAATAATTCCTCCAATCAATATTCGAAGCATGTTGTTTTTCCCGGTTGATAAGTTGGCGATATGGACGGCAGATACGCCATGAGTGCCCAACGCTCATATTCAATATTGTGACTTCAAGCTCAGACTCATAATTTAAGCCTTTTATAATAAAAGCTTATAAAACGTCTTCTTGCCTATCAAGAATGTTTGTATTCATGACCCCGGATTGATGAGTCAGCAGCAGTTTTAGCTATATGAAGATCGACAAACCAGACAACCATATCGATTATCGCGAACTGATGAAAAAGCAGGTTGCCGGAAGAGGGCTGATTGAAGAAGTATGGAAATAACAAAAGTAGCCAATCGCCGGATATAAAAAAGCCCCCTTAAGTTTTACTTTGCGAGGGCTCTGGGCGCCTGGAAGCGCTGCCTACGGAAGACAATTCCATTGGTATGAAAAGTTAACCATAGGTTTAATCGGTTACATCAGCGTTCGGATTATACACAAGGATTAAGAATGAGCAAGAGAGTTCTGGGATTAAGTTTGAGCGCAGATGCCATCGGTTGGGCATTGCTTGAAGAAGCGCATGGAAGACCTGATGGGCTAGTGGATTTGGGTTGCCGGGTTTTAGGCAAAGCCGGCAAAAAGAAAACACCGAACTCTGAAAATGCCGAATGCCGCAATGCCAGATTAACCCGACGCATTCTCCAGCGCAGAGCCAGGCGAAAGCAACAAGCGCTCGATTATTTGTTAAAGCTGAACCTCTTACCGCAAGCCCTGAAAGCATCGCCCAACCCGGAAGTCATACTGAACCGGATCGGCAATCCTTATCATTTGCGCGCCAAAGCGCTGGATCATAAGTTATCCGCGTATGAACTGGGCCGGGTGATCCTGCATTTGGCCCAACGCGGAAGCTGCCCGCACGGCCGCAAAGCGTTGCCGGGCGATATGATCGATGACCCCGATGCGCTGGCGGTTCTGGCCGAGTTTGGGAAGGGCGATGCCCATGCCGAGCGCGGCAATGAAGAAACGGATTTAAAAAAAGAGGTCGCGGCACTAAGGAAGGCTATAAAAGAGACGGGCTGCCGGACGTTGGGAGAATATCTGTCGAGGCCGGATCTTCGCGGCCATCAGCATAATCCGGCCTTTGGCCGGCGTGTGCGTACGGATCGGCAAATGTATCAGGATGAACTGGAACTGATATGGCAACAACAGCAATGTCACCACGCTCTGCTAACGGAACAGGCCAAAGAGCAGCTGGAGCGCATCATCTTTGGTCAAAGACCGTCTGAATCGCGGGTTGGCCGCTGCGCTCTGGAACCCAAACGCAAACAGGCCTGTATGGCCCGGCTGGAAAGCCAGCGATTTCGCTATCTGCAAACTATCAATAGTCTGACGTATTTTAAGGATGGCGGCGAACAGGGGGCGTTTTTATCAGCCGGGCAAAAAGGCAAATTGATCCCGCTGTTCGAAGCCGAAGCCGATGTGGCGTTTTCGAAGGTACGGGCGATACTGGGCTTCGATGAAAGCACGGCATTCAATCTGGAATGCAGTCATAAAACGCTGAAAGGCAATGTGACTGCCTGCCGGATCAGGAAAGTTCTGAGCGTATGGGATGATCTGGGAACTGAGAAACAGCAGGCTCTGGTTGAGGATCTGCTGACCATCGGCAAGAAGCCGGTTTTGAAGAAACGGCTGATTGCGCACTGGGGCTTTAGCCCGGCCACTGCCGACAGTCTGTGTCTGCTGGAGCTTGAGCCGGAATATTGTCCTCTTTCCGTTAAGGCCATCAACAAGCTGCTGCCTTTCCTTTACCAGGGCCAAAGTTACGCCGATGCGCGGATCAGTGCGGGGTATGGCCTTGAAATTCAAGGCATGGAAATAAAGGATAACCTCGGCCTGCCGCCTGAAATCGCCAATCCCGTCATGCAAAAAGGGCTGCATGAGCTCAGGCGACTGGTCAATGCCCTGATCGCCGAATATGGCAAGCCCGATGCGATCAGAATCCAAATGGCGCGTGATCTGGACATGAAAGCCTGGCGCCAGGCAGAATTCGTCAGGCAGCAAAAAGCCAAGGCCCGGGCGAATGATGAGGCGATGCAGATGTTTCAGGACATGAAGCGGCGGTATCCGTATCTGAACCCGGCCGACGCCACCAACAGAACCGTTCAACTGAAATACCGGCTATGGCGCGATCAACACCAGCGCTGCGCTTACTCCGGCCTGCGCATCAGCTCATCGGCTCTGTTTGGCTCCGAAGTTGAGATTGACCATATTTTGCCCTACAGCGAATCACTGGACGATTCCTACATGAACAAAGTGTTGTGCTACCGCAAGGAAAACCGCAGCAAGGGCCATAAAACGCCCATTGATGCGTTTGGCGGTCATGAAGCGCACTGGCATAACATTGTACAAAACCTCAATCGCTGGGACAGATCTCTTGCGCCGAAGAAAAAGCGTTTTTTCATGACGGCGGCAGAACTGCGGAAAGCGGATTGTATCGGCAAGCAACTCAATGATGCGCGCTACATCAGCCGCATAACGCATGACTATTTGAAACAGCTGGGAGCGGAAATTTCGGTCGGCAAAGGCATGATGACCGCATGGGTCCGGAAGCGATGGGGATTGAACGATCAGCTCGGCAGCGCACCGTTAAAAGACCGGACCGACCACCGGAATCATGCGATTGATGCGTTGGTCATTGCGTGCATGGATCGGCTGTTTTATAAGCGCCTGATTGAGGCGGCCAGAGAGCTGGAGCATAAGCAGTCCCGATTAAACCTGGACGATCTGCCTGTCGAACCGGCCTGGCAGACTTTGCGCGAGGATCTGCAGCATGCGCTCGACAGCATGATTGTGGCGCATGCGCCGCTGCTTAAAGAAACAGGGACAGGCAGGGCCTATAGAAGACCTCTGGACGGTGCGTTTACACATGCCAATAGCATTATTGATCCCGCGGTCAGGAAGATCGTCGTGCAGCACCTGGAGCGCTGCAACAACAAACCCAAGGCTGCGTTTACGGAAGGCGTGACGGTATATCACAAAGACGGCAAAACGCCGATCAGGCGGGTGCGGATTCTACGGCCGGAAACCGCATCGCCCAATCCCGAGATAGCCGAAACCGGCGCTATAGGCGAGCAGGGCAGGGTTTTTAAAAGGCTGGACGGCATCTGCCATCATGTGAAAATATTCAGGAACAAAAACACGGGCGAATATATCAGCGATTTTGTGAGCATGAAGGAAGCAAGGCATCAAGGCCAAGCCGCCGGCAAACAGAAACAGCCGCTCATTAAAACAGGCCCGGCAGAACAGTGTGAGTTTGTCATGACGCTGCATGTCAATGATACGGTCAGCGTCGAACAGGCCGGGCGAAGGATTTTTTACCGCGTCCGGAAGCTGGATGCCGGCAGCAACGGATGCATGCTGCGTTTGCATTCTGCAGCGTCCTCCGACGTAGAAGAGGAAGAGATTCACTTCAGCATTGACGAAGCGTCATTTGACAGATGGCGGCTACGAAAGCACAAGATCAATGCCATCGGCAAGCTCATCGAATGCTAAGCAGCGGCCAGCCGTGAAAAATCGAATCGCCTCAGCCCCGCCGCCAGGCATGAAAGCGGGCTATCCACTTCAATAATAGGTCCGGCTGGTGATGGCGCCTCCAGACGCCGGCGGCGTTTTTGTTGGCTTCCGCCATCGTCGGATAGATATGGATAGTGCGCAGGATGTCGTTCAGGCCAAGTCCATGTTTCATGGCCAGCACGAATTCCGCAATGATATCGCCGGCATGCTGGCCGACTATCGTGACGCCAAGAATTTTATCCCGGCCGGGCGGCGTCAGTATTTTGACAAAACCGTGCGCAGCACTGTCGGCGATGGCGCGGTCCAGGTCATCGACATTGTAAACGCTGACTTCATAAGCGACGCCTTGCTCTCTGGCGTCCTGCTCATTCAGGCCGACACGGGCGATTTCCGGATCGGTGAAAGTTGCCCACGGAATCACGGCGTAATCGGTACGGAATTTATTGAAGCTGCCGAACAGGGCGTTGACCGATGCATGCCAGGCTTGGTGCGCGGCTACATGGGTAAACTGATAGGGGCCTGCCGCATCGCCGCAGGCGAAGATATTCGGATAGTTGGTGGCCTGGCATTCATCAACCTGCACCGTATGCCCGGGCGACAGCTCCACGCCGACGTCTTCAAGGCCGAATCCGGAAGTGTTGGCTGTGCGGCCGATAGCCAGCAGCAGCTTATCAAAGCCGATGCGCACTTCCTGGCCCTGATAGTCGGCGATCAGGATATGCTCCCCGTTTTCGATCAGGAATTGCTTCGCGGTATGTTCAAGGCGTGCATCTATGCCTTCCTGGCCGAATTTTTCCGCTATGGTTTTGGAAACCTCAGCATCTTCCCGCGTCAACAAGCGCGGTGCTTTTTCGACCTGGATGACTTGCGTACCGAGGCGGGCAAAAGCCTGCGCCAGCTCGCAGCCGACAGGGCCGCCGCCCAGCACCAGCAAACGCCTGGGCTGCTCGCGCAAATTCCAGACGGTATCGGAAGTCAGGTAATCGATATTTTCAAGGCCCGGGATTGCCGGAATAAAAGGGCGTGAGCCGGCGGCAATGATGATGGAACGCGTTGTCAGGATGCGTGAGCCTTGGCCTGTCGTGACTTCAACCTCCCAAGGGGAAACAATCCTGGCAGTGCCTTCGATGACATCCACGCCGAGTTCGCGGTAGCGCTGCGCCGAATCGTGCGGCGCGACGGCTTCAATCACACGCTGCACGCGTTCCATAATCTCGGCAAAGTCAAAATCGGCTTTAACGCCGCTGATGCCGAACTTGGCAGCGCTGTGAAACTGCGCCAGCAATCTCGTTGAACGGATCAAGGCTTTTGACGGCACGCAGCCGGTATTCAGGCATTCACCGCCCATTTTGTGTTTTTCGACCAGCGTGACTTTAGCCTTGACGGCAGCGGCAACATAAGCGGCGACCAATCCTGCCGCCCCTGCGCCTATGACGACAAGATTGGTGTCGAATTTTTCGGGTTTAGTCCATTTTTGATAAATTTTATTGGCTCGAACAGCCGATACGCTCCTTCGGGCTATGAGAGGAAAAAATCCCAGCAAGACGAACGATCCGAGCAAAGCGGGCGAGAATAGGCCGGATAAAGTATCGATTTTAGCCAGTTGGGTGCCGGCATTGACGTAAACCACGGTTCCGGGCAGCATGCCTAATTGGCTGATCCAATAGAAAGTGCGGGTTGCAATGGCGGTCAGCCCCATGACCAGGTTAATGACGAAGAACGGGAAAATCGGCACCAGCCGCAAGGTAAACAAATAATAAGCCCCATCGCGCGCCATGCCTTCATCCACGGTTTTGACGCGATCGGCGAATCTAGCCTTGACAAGATCGCGAAACAGGAAGCGCGCGGCCAGAAAAGCCAGCGTGGCGCCGATGGTGGATGCGAACGATACGATCAATGTTCCCCACAACAAACCGAAAATCGCGCCGCCGGCTAATGTCAACAGTGCGGCACCGGGCAGGGACAAGGCCGTTATGGCAATATAAATCAGTGCATAAAAAGCTGTAGCTTTGACAGGATGGGCATTGGTATAAGCAAGGAGAGCCTCGTGTTTGGCCTTTAAATTGTCCAGCGTCAGTAAGTGCTGCAAATCGGAATAGAAAAAGGCGCCTATTAGCGCGGCCATGATTATCAGCAAAACGATGTGCGATCTGGTCATTGTTTTTCCTTGGTGAGCGCTGATTGATTAAATGCTGCATTTCTCGATGATCATTTGACTGATGTTTCGCACGATCGATCTCTGCGTTGCTTTAGTTTTGCCTGGGGCGAATCCAACGGCAGGCGCGCCAGGCGCATTTGGATCTGCCGTGTAGGTGCGAATTTACTTGTGCCCCTTGCGGGTATTCGCACTGCATAGGGCGCCATGGGCGTTTGCCCCAGGTCGAATATCCAAAGGGCACAAGTGAATTCGACCCTACAACGGCGTAGCATCAGTCATCCATAGCTGGACGGGACATGTTGTCCCGTTCGGAATGTTCGGCGATGATTAACTGCAGTCGCTTAGCGAGTATCGTAGAAACGTTAGGGCGGGGCTACAAGCCCCGCCCCGCTACGATATCTCGGTTATCCTCGGTCGAATGAATTCGACCCCACAACGGCGTAACATCAGTCATTTGATATCTTTTTCGGTCAATCGTTTGATGGTGTCGAAGGCAAACAAATTATTTTTCCATATTACCTATCCCATCCAAATCTGTTACGCTTATGCAATTGAAGCAGAGCGGGTATATCTTGTCAGTTGTTTGGCGTCAGAAGTGCGGTCAGATCGGCTCAAAAGTGTTGCCTGACCAAAGGCCGCTGGTTTATTCAGGAAAACAGACAAGAAGACGCTATACTTTATTATAAACAATGCAATAGTCCGCATTTATAATTTAGGGCCGGGCTATAGAAATTTAAAACTCCGTAGCATCACTTATTAACACTTGAAAATTAATAGTATATTCTTCATTAGGAAACTTGCGCGTTATAAGTGAAATTGAATTAACACCTATAAAATGATTTTTGATAACAACATCGAGTGTGAAATAGTGTGCCGGTTTCGTTTCTTTCTTACGCCCGCAGCGAAGCGCGCGCGTTTATTTTGTTTTGAAGGAAATGATCAGGAATGCAAACGAATAAACGGATAATTCATAGTTCATTGGGATTGATAATTCTGGCCGGCTTGGTTGGAATCGGTATTGTTTTAACAAAAGTTATCAGGGACGAGGTCAAAACTTCCAAATATCAGGCCCAATATCTCTCCGAAATCAGCAAACAGCTCAGCTTCAAGCTAGAGCCCGGCCGCAGTTCATCGATTCGTTATCCCGACCATGGTCCTTACGATTTGCGGCTAGGCTATGCGATGCTGCCGGATGTGATTCAGCGCGTTGAAAAAGAAGGCTTCAGCATTTCCGCCCAGGCCGCTTCGTCTCCGATGCTGACGCAACTGGTCGATTACGGTTTATTCCCGATTTATCACGAAAAAACCCAGGCCGGGCTTCGCATCGTCGATCAGGCCAATCAGGTCTTGTTTAGCGCGGTTTATCCCACTTACGGTTACCCGACTTTCGAATCCATTCCTCCGCTGATCCTGAACACGCTGCTTTTTATAGAGAACCGGGAATTGCTGGACGAAACCAATACCACCATAAATCCCGCCGTTGAATGGGACCGGCTGGGATTTGCCGGCCTGCAATTGATGGCGAAAAAACTGGGCGCCGACATCAATGTGCCGGGCGGCAGTACGCTGGCCACGCAATTGGAAAAGTACCGCCACTCGCCCGACGGCTACACGTCTTCCCTGGTTGAAAAATTCCGCCAGATGGGCAGCGCATCGATACGGGCCTATCTTTTAGGGCCTGATACACGCGCAATGCGGCGCGAAATTGCCCTGACTTACCTGAACTCCATGCCGCTTGCAGCGACGCCGAGGCTGGGGGAGGTCCACGGTTTGGGCGATGGCCTGTCGGCATGGTTCGGCGCAGACTTTAACGAAGTCAACAAGCTGCTCAGCCCAGGCGCGATCAATTCCGAACACATCAGTCAACAACAGGCGCAAGCCTACAGGCAGGTCCTCAGCATTCTATTGTCCCAAAGACGGCCTTCTTATCTTTTGGGGTCGGGTTTTCAGGCGCTTCAATCACTGACCGATCGATACTTGCGGGTGATGGAGAGCCAGGGCGTTATTTCGCCGGCGTTGCGCGATGCCGCATTGAAGGTATCAATTGCCCGCCCTGGCGGTTCGAATTCGCCTCTTGCCAAATTCATGGCCGAAAAAAAGACCCAGACCGTCCTGAGGACGCGTCTGGCCAAGGCGACGGGCGTGAAATCCATCTACGAACTTGATCGGCAGGATTTAACCGCCACCACCACTATCGATTATCAGACGCAACAAGCCGTCGCGAATGCCTTGCACCGGCTGAGCGACTCGGAAACGGCCCGGGCCGCCGGTGCGGTCGGCTTCAGGATGTTGGGCGATAATCAGGATCTGTCTCCCGTCATCTATAGCCTGATGCTGTTTGAACGCAGTGAGAGAGGCAATCTGTTGCGTGTCCAGACCGATAATTTTGATCAGCCTCTCGATATTAATGAAGGCATTCGCCTGGATCTCGGTTCGACCGCCAAGCTGCGGACGATGGTGCATTATCTGCAGCTTATCAGCGGCCTGTACCATCAGTATAAAGATCGCCCAGTCCAGGAACTGGAAAAGATCGAGTTGCATCCGCGCGATTATCTGTCGGCATGGGTTATCGAACAGCTTCGCTTGCGGCCTCAACTAGGGCTGGAAGAATTGCTGAACCTGGCGCTGGACCGGCGCTATTCCGCCAGCCCTTTCGAAAACTTTTTCACGGGCGGCGGTATCCATCATTTCGAGAATTTCACGCGCGAGGAAAACGCCAAAATCATGTCGGTGCGCGACGCCTTGCGCGATTCCGTGAATCTGGTCTTCATTCGCCTGATGCGCGATGTGGTCTATCATCATCTTTACAGGCCGGAAGGTGTCGCCCGCTGGCTTGAGAATGAAGAGGACCCGCGCCGGCAAGCCTATCTGGAGCGTTTTGCCGATCGCGAAGGGCTGGTTTATCTGCGGCGTTTTTATGCCAAATACCAGGGCAAAAGCGCCGATGAAGCCCTGGCCCTGCTCACCCAGCGGGTTAAGGCTAAAGCTTCGCGGCTGACCATGTTGTATCAGGCTGTTTATCCGGATCATGACGAATATGATCTCAATGCTTATCTGAAGGCCAATCTGCCGGCGTCCGTTCTGGCCAAGGAAGATATCGGCGAACTGCACAAGAAATTTTCAACATCACGATTCGACCTGCAGGATCAGGGCTATATCACCAAGATCCATCCCCTCGAACTTTGGCTGGCCGGTTATCTGGCCAAGCACCCGAATGCTACGCGCGAAGAGGTTCTGGCAGCCAGTGTCGAACAACGGCAGGCTGTTTACCGGTGGCTGCTCAAGAGCAAAAGAAAACATGCTCAGCAACGGCGCATCATGACGCTGCTGGAGGCCGAGGCGTTTAAGGAAATCCATCGCGCCTGGGTGCGTCTCGGTTATCCGTTTCAGGCATTGACGCCTTCTTACGCCACCTCTATCGGCGCTTCCGGCGACAGGCCCGCCGCCCTCGCGGAGCTGATGGGCATCTTGCAGAATGACGGCATCAGGCAGCCGCTGATTCGATTTGAGAGCCTGCACTATGCAGAGGCAACGCCGTTCGAGACGCTGCTGAACAGATCGCCCGGTAAAGGCGAGCGTGTCATGCCGCCTGAAGTTGCAAGAGTGGCTCGCGGCGCGCTGATTGGCGTTGTGGAGGGGGGGACCGCCTCGCGTCTCAGAGGCGTTTACACTGATTTGGAAGGCAAACCTCTGGCTGTAGGCGGTAAAACCGGCACCGGCGATCATCGCCGCGAGGTATGGGGCGAGAGAGGACATCTGATTGAATCGAAATTCATCAGCCGTGCCGCCGTATTTGCGTTTTTTATGGGTGACCGGTTCTTTGGCGTTATCACTGCTTATGTGGCCGGACCCAATGCCGAACAGTATCACTTTACCAGTTCACTGCCGGTGCAGATAGTGAAGTTTCTGGCACCGACGCTTTCGCCTTTGGTGAACCGATCATCAAATAATCCGGGCTCCATGCCCGTGCCTAGAATGGCGATGACAGACAAGAACAATATAACGGCTGCTCCAAAACAGCCTTAAAAAGCCTTTCAAGCGAATGTGGAGGATTTCAGGCAGTTCGGCTTATATGCCGCGCATCTGTCTGAACCACGAAGTACACGAAGGCATTTTCAATGCTAAGGCTTGAAATATTTCAACGGATTCATGAAGTTATCAGTGAGACATGACCATGCCACAGTCTGTGGGGGCGACTTCGCCTAGAGCGCCTATTGTTGGTAGGCGAAGTCGCCCCCACACTGGTTTTAAAACCGCTTGTTTCGACAGTTGAACAGGCAAATTGCGTAAGTCCTGTGTGGCTTTATGAAATAGCCAAGCTAGAGCGACTTATACAACTTTAAAACCTTGTCCAATTCTTCTGTCGCGCCTTTTATATCGCCCTGTTTTACTTTGATTTGCGCCTGAATGATGCAGGCATGCGCCTTTTTGACGATGTCCGGTTTGCCCGTGACTTTCTCGGAAGCCGCACGCGCTTCTTTTAAATGTTGGCTGGGCGGCACGAAATCGTTTTTACTGATTTCGACCTTAGCCGCTTCAATATGCATGATGGCTTCATTCGGGCTGTAAACTGAACTTTCGGCGGCTTCCTCTGCGTAAGCGGTCAGGCTGGTTGAGTATAAAGAGGAAGCCAGTAATAAAGTTAAAGCTGTGTTTTTGATCGTATTCATAGGATAAAGTCTTTGTTGTGATTTATCGGATGGTGTCGGTAAAAATGCCTGGAAAGCAAAATCTCTCGGCCTGCATGATGCCGATTAATCGTTAATGACTTTGAATTTAGCCTAAGTTATTGATATTACGCAGATGTAGGGTCGAATTCATTCGACACGGGACAACCGAAATATGAAATATATAGGTAGTGCAAATACCCGCAAAGAGCACAAGTAAATTCGCCCCTACACGGCATCGCAGCAACACTAAGACAGCACAGAGATCGATTTGTGCGTAACATCAGTAAATTAGCTTCAGGCAAAGCTACCAATCACGAACCAAATACACAATACGTATAAATACCTGATATGTGCTAACAAGAAACATAAGCTGCCGTGTGTTTAAAAGCCCTTTTGGATTTGGCTTTGAATGATAGCCTTGTTTTCAATTCGTGGGTGGGAGCTATGCCTACATCGCGACTGGCCGAGCGATGTAGGCATAGCTCCCACGTAGACTTTTAGCCGAATCCTTAGCAAACGGTTTTCAAAAAATGCTTTAAAGATTGCCGGTCTCTGAAAGACCAATTTGGCCGGCTTTAGTTTGACACGCTTCAGGGGAGGCTAGCGTGACTTCCTCACAAGATCCGTCAAACCGGAATCGCACTTCTCTGTGGCTTTCTGCAATATATGCCAACAGTCCCCGGATGAAGAGGATGATGCCCGCCATTTCGAGGCTCTCCTCAACCGTTGCAATCATTTTGTAGGTCAAATCCTCCAACCCGTGCACTTCAGCGTAGCGGCCCCCGATCATTTCGAAGCCGATACTGCCCCCGATATAAATGACCGCAGCCATAAAGAAAGTGAGCCTCGTTTTTGCAGGAAGACGCAGCCAGAATTTCAGAAAAAACCAGGCAAGGAAGAATATCAGCGCAATGCCAAGGATGACCCAGGCGAAATAAAAGACGCCAAGATTGCCATTCCCCAGCAGGTTGCGTATCGGTTTTATCAGCCTCTCATGAATGGAAACCAGTTCATCTACCGCCATGAGCAAGAATCCGCATGAAAGGATCAGCCAATGCGAAACGCGAGAAGCCGTACGGTTTCTTTCCAGAAGAGTGATGACCGAAAGAAGCAGTGCTGCGGAGAGCAGCAAAAACACTGTAAAAAAGGTCGGAATATTATGCTCGGCGTCGACGTTAAAGAGCGAGACAAACCCATAAAGCCGGTCATCCCCAGTGATATAAGATATCAATTGCCCTGCGAGGCTGGCGGCAACCAGAAGAAAAGCCAGTATTCCCAGTGTGCGGCCAATAAGGACCGGATTCAGCGATATGGAGTTGGATGTCATCTTAACGTTGGATTCCTTGGCTTTGGCATTAACGGCAATAATGCTGTTACATTAATCAAATTCGATGACTGTATATCAGAAATCTTATGAATAAATTAACCGAGCATTGTCGGGAGCCGCGTTGATTATTTAGCTGATGGTACGCAGTAAGTTGAATACAGATCGGCTTGCCTAAAGTGCCGCTAGCGCGACGTTTTTATTTGATCGGGTTCATCGCCCGAAGGCGAGTTACTTTCATTTAACAGCCTGTGTAGGCTGGGTTGGAGCTTTAGCGGAAACCCGGCATGGGCGGCCGAAATGCCGGGTTTAGCACCCCAGCCTACCGCGATTAAAAGCTCCGATATCCGGCGCGGCAAACGGGGAAAGGTGCCCGTCGTAACATCAGCTATTTAAGAAAAAAGCCCGTTTGTGCCATACTGTTGGGTATACGCTTGAGTGACGGCTAATTATACGGAACGATTAAGCAGGTCCATTTATCAAACAGGGAGTTTTGAAATATTGGCAGCATCAAATTCGGCACAAGGTGACAAGCGACTAATAAATTGGACTCATGAGACTGGTCAATCCCCGGTATTCATTAGCTTCGGGCTGAGTCCATGTCTTTTTCAAACTAACCTGTAAGGGACTGAAATGATTAAATACACGCCTTTAAAAGATCACGAGATACCTGTTAAAGTTTTATTTACCGGCTATCTATGCACCGTGGGCATAGGTTATGTTGTTGCGCTGATTCAGATTCTGTTTACGCACGGCATGGCTGACGGTAAATTCGGCCTGTCCATCGACGATATCGTCTACAGTTATTACGGCAACCGCTCAGGCACGGTGGTAGAGACGAAACTGAACGGTTCCATGAAAGAGATGGCGCCGGAGCCGGAACGCTTCCAGATCATACAATGGGTCCGGGATGGCGCGCAGATCAATGACTATGAGCCGTCTGGCGTCGCAAAGATTATTGAGACGCGTTGCGTCCTGTGCCACAACAAAGACGCCTCAGGCATCCCTGACTTCTCCGATTTTGAGCAACTGAAAGCCTTGACGGCGCAGGATGAGGGCGAGACCTTTGCTTCGTTGACGCGGGTTTCCCATATCCATCTGTTCGGCATCAGCTTTATTTTTATGTTTGTCGGGCTGATCTTCGCCTTTTCCGAAACTACGCCCGTGCCTTATAAATCCATTGCCATCGGTATGCCTTATGTATTCCTGCTGGCTGACATTATGTCCTGGTGGCTGACTAAGCTTCATCCGTGGTTTGCCTGGCTCGTCATTCTGGCCGGTACCGGCATGGGGGTTTCGTTCGCGTTTATGTGGGTGACTTCCATTCTGGAAATGTGGCTGTTCAGGCCCGTGTTTGTCGAGGGCCCCGGCATGAAGGTGCAGGAATGGCTGGGAAATCTGATCTGCAAAGGCGAAGAAAGCGGCATGAACAAAGCGTACTGCACCATCAAGCGCGGATTCGCCTTCCTGAGAGACAAATGGCTACAGCATGGCTGGCCATGGGTTAAAGGGCTGTTTAATAAATAGATTTTTCATTCAAATCAGAGAAAGGCAGGCTGGGTTTACCAACCCAGCCTGCCCGCTGAATTTGTGGAGGCGACTTCGCCTACTGTTGGTAGGCGAAGCCGCCTCCACATATACGCAAATCCTGCCCCTGTGACGGTTCCACAAAAAATCCACTGATCCCGCCCTGATCAAGTTATGCACATTTAAATTAGTACATGCTGATTTTTTGAGCAAAACTTGTAATTTAGT
Organism: Methylobacter sp. Wu1; assembly: GCF_036553575.1. NCBI lineage: Bacteria > Pseudomonadati > Pseudomonadota > Gammaproteobacteria > Methylococcales > Methylococcaceae > Methylobacter > Methylobacter sp. Wu1. The sequence continues at coordinate 31,604 of NZ_JAZHOC010000058.1, forward strand.
CTAAAATTAGCACAGGCTGAGCTTGTTCAGTTATTGAATATTCATCGATATTCCAGTGGCGGATTGTCGGTGACTTACCCCGCCTGAAATAACGGTCTTATTCTCAGGCAATAAACGACGCACTATCGGGAGCTGTGCGGTTGTCGCAAGGGAGAAAAACAAGATGAAAAATAACGAAGTAAAAGGTAACAGAATGAAAGTAGAAAAAATGAAAAAATGGTTGTCGGCGTTTTTGAAGGATGAAGAAGGGGCGAGTGGTATCGAATATGCGCTGGTTGCTGCGATGGTGGCGGTTGCTTTGATTCTTTTCGTACCAAAAATCAATACTGCAGTCTCAGGTATTTTTGGAAAGATTGAAAGTGCATTGACTACAGCCAACAAGTAGATAAAAGAACGTACGCAGAACATACTTTAACGGCAGTGCTCATTCAGTATTGGATCATGGGATGCTGGGCTGTCACCTGCGGCGGTTATGACTTGGCGGTTCGCCGTATCCCCAATATCCTGACGTTGGGCGCTCACGGAGGAGCGCTGGCGATGCTTGCGGTCACTGGTCAGGGCTGGCTGGGCGCCTCCCCATCCTCGTGTTTCGCCGCTTGGGCGCTGGCGCTGGTTTTAACGGTGCCTGCCTGGGTATTGAGACGGCTGGGGGCAGGGGACGCCAAACTGCTGGCCGCCATGGGATTGCTGGGCGGCATGGAAGCGATGCTGGTTGCGTATGCCGTCGCCGGGCTTCTTGTAGGCGGCACGGCGATTGTCTGGACGATAGCTTACCGGTGGGAGCCACTATTGGTACTGCAACTAGCTCGTATTGGAATTGATGTGCCAGCGATACCGAAGCCAAAGGGCAGGATGCTGCCTTTCGGCCTGGGGCTTGCCATCGGCTTTGTCGTCGCGCTGGTTCTTCTGGCCGCCCGGATATCGGTCCTGCCGTTTCAGTTTGATTGATAAGAACCAGTCTGTTTTTCTGTAAGTAATGTGGCGTTATGAATCCAAAAGTTAGTCAACCCCGAGCCGGCACTCGCCGCCGCTTATCGTGTAGTTTGCGCAAACAGCGCGGTGCGGCAGCCATAGAGGCCGCGCTTTTGTTCGTCATCTTTTTCACGCTGTTTTATGCCATTGTCAGTTATTCGATGCCGATTCTTATGATGCAGGCGTTTCAGCATGCCGCGTCGGCGGGGGCTAGGGCAGCGGTGGCGGTTGATCCTGCTGCCGAAGGTTATGAAACCGCAGCGGAAAACAGGGCGAAGACTGTCGTAGCCGAGTTGCTGGACGATTGGTTGCCTAAAGCTGCTCATGAGGCCGTGCTGGGAAGCGAGGACGGCGTGAAGGCGGATTTCGACGAAGCAACCCGCATGCTGACAGTGACTGTAAAGTTCCCTGACTATACGAAAAATCCGCTGATACCAATTTTGAAATTTCCCGGTATAGGTGATGTTCCCAAATTGCCCAATGATCTCAAAGCGAGTGCTGTCGTGCAGCTTGATTGAGATCGCTCCGGTTGAGCCAAATCTGTTTTGATCCACGATCGGCGCATTATGAAATAACTGATGTTATGCACGAACCGATCCGTATTCTGTTTCCGTTTTAATGCGATGCCGTGTAGGTGCGAATTCACTTGTGCCCCTTGCGGGTATTCGCACTGCCTGGTCTCTGTCTCGGGTCGAATGAATGCGATCCTACAGCGGCGTAATATCAGTGAAACAAGATGCGTAGCGGGTTTATTTTGTCCGAAAAAAATGGCTTTAAAGACAAAAAAGTCCTGCACAACTATAATTGCTAAGTATTTTTACTTACTAATAACCAAGCAGTTGCTTGCAATAAATTACTCTGGAGCAAGGGGGGGTAATGAGTAGTTCAGTTTTGCGCGTATTCGCAGTAATACTCGCTGTGGGCGCCATCATCATCGGTTATATCGGTTACAAGGCGAGCAATCAGCCGCCCAAGCCGGAACCGGTGCGCGTCGAAGTGGCGGAACCGAAAGGGGAGTCTGTGGTGTTTGCCGCGCGGGATATCCAGTCAGGGCAGGTTATCACACAAGAGGATCTGACAACCGCGCTGGTTCCTACCCGTCCGGTACGTTCCTATCCTGCCGGCGACCTTGTCATCGGCCGCAAGCCCAGAACCGACATTTCCAAAGGAGAAATGGTGCTGTCCAGCCATTTCCCCTCTTACAGCCAGTTGGCGTCCAGTCTCCATCCCGGCGAGCGGGCAGTCGCCGTTAAAGTCGATGAAGTGGTCGGTGCCGGCGGTTTCATCGAGCCCGGCGACCAGGTGGATGTGCTGCTCTTTTTAGAGGCTGACCAGGAAACCGGCAAGAACAGTTCGGCCCAGGTGGTTTTGTCGAAAGTGCGCGTACTGGCTTTCGGCAATATGCTGGACTCGCCGGAAGAGCAAACGGCTGCTGCCGATGACCAATCGGACTTGCTGGAAAAGGCCAAAACCAGCACCGTTAATGAGGCAACGGGTAAACGCAAGAAAAAGGAAGAGGAGCCTGACGGGAAGAAAAGCAAAACCGCCGTGCTGGCTATTGCCGAATCCGATACCTCGACGCTTATGCTTGCGGAGTCCAGCGGCAGGATCAGGCTCGCGCTCCATGGGGCCGAGCGGGAGGAGAGCGCTCCGGAAATCATCGAAGAGGGCCTTGTGCCGGCAGCTTTTTCTCCGTCCGGGACGGAGAACGGTAAAAAGGACAAGCACTTCATCGTCTTGAAAGAGCTGACCGGCAGCGGAGCTGTCCAGCCAGATGCCCAAGGCGACAAAGTTAAAGAGGGTCCCCGGGTCATCATACACCGGGGCGGAGCGACAGAAACCCTGACTCTGGGGCACTAAGGTGCGCCGTCAACCAATAATTACAACAACCAGTTTGACAATCAGCAACATGAATTATTTCAAAGCGCTTCTTCTTTGGGCTCTGCTTGCAGCAGCCTTTTCCGCGCATGCCTATGACGATACCGTCAGCATCGAGATGGGCAAACAACTCAGCTACCGATACGGCAGTAACATCAAACGCGTCGCCGTCGGCAACCCGGAAATCGCCGATGTCTCGGTGATCGATGCGCGGCAGATACTGATTACGCCCAAAAAGCCCGGCTCTACCAGCCTGATGCTGTGGCGGGGCTCCGACACAGGACAGCCCGACTTTTATGTGGAGTTGCTGGTCACGGCCTCGGAAAACCTGAAACAGCATGCCGTCGAAAGCCTGGAAAATGACAATTTCCAGGTTTCGGAGGCCGGGGACAAACTTGAGCTTTCAGGCGAAAGCGATTCGCTGGAAGCCCATGATCAGGCTCGTCAGGCCATGGACGAAAAGAGCGAAAACAATGTCGTGGATACCAGCAAGCTGGGATTCAATTCACAGGTACAGATCGACATCAAAATTGTCGAGGTCAATAGAACACGATTACAGAATGCCGGGCTATTCCTCGGAAAGAATACCGCCAATACGACACTGGCTGTTTCGTCTCCGAATAATCTGACTGGTATTGAATCCGCAGGGCAAGGCGCATTTTCGCTGCTCAGCAGCGGCTTCTTTCCTCATGCCCAGGCTTTCAATTTCGTGTATGGCAACGCCAGTGAAGGCATACTCGGCGTAATCTCCGTTCTTGAGAACAACGGTTTCGCTTATACGCTGGCGGAACCCTCACTGGTCGCCATGAGCGGACAAAGCGCCAGTTTCCTGGCCGGCGGCGAGTATCCGATTCCCGTACCGCAAGGCGGGGCGGCAACTGGCGCCATTACCATCAAATACAAGGAGTTCGGCGTGCGCGTGTCGTTGACGCCGACCGTGCTGGACCAGAACCGGATCGCCCTGAAAGTCGCCCCCGAAGTCAGCGAACTGGATTTCACTGCCGGCACTGAGAGCGGCGGTACTACCGTGCCGGCTCTGCGCGTCCGCCGTACCGATACCAGTATCGCCCTGGGCGACGGCGAGAGTTTCGTCATCAGCGGACTGGTGAGTCAGGACACGCTGGACAGCGTGGATAAGTTTCCGTGGATCGGCGATATTCCGTTTATCGGCGCCTTCTTCAGATCCACGCATTTCGAACGCCGCAACAAGGAACTGATCATGGTAGTGACGCCGCACCTGGTTCAGCCATTGGCCAAGGGCGCGCCTTTGCCGCCGATGCCGGGCGAGCGTTTCCGGCAGTACGACCCGAGTTTCTTCCATACCTTCTTCAAGGAAACGGGGGATTTTCGGACTAAAACGTCTACCCCATCAGGATTTTCGAAATAGTAATATGAGCATTACACGCAAACACAGTTTCATTGCCGTCACGGACAATCAGGAGCATATGCGCTGGCTGAATGCGGTGTTCAGGGATGAAGGCGAGGTGGTCGTCGCCGATCTGCCATCGCTTGAGCGTGTACGCCAAATACTTGACCTGACCGGGGCCCAGGTCGTGTTCGTGGCACTGACGCCGCTGACGCTGCGGCAGGACGCGGCCCTGATAGAGGGGCTGGTTGCCGTCAAGCCGCTGCTGTCCGTGATCGCCATGGCTGACCAGGTCGATAACGAGATGCTGCTTTTTGCCATGCGGGCCGGGGCGCGCGATTTTATCCTTACCGGCAGCCGTCCCGGTGAAGTCATCAATCTGGTTCAGCGCCTGCAGAACCGTACGCCGGCGCCCAATAATCCTGCGACATCGCTGGGTAAAATCACGGCGCTGGTCAGTGCCCGGCCCGGCTCCGATACGCCCATGCTGGCTCTCCATCTCGCACTGGCGATGCAAGGCGAGAATAAGGAGCGCAATACGCTGCTGCTCGATCTGGGTAATCCGGCCAGCGATACCTTGACCTATCTCGGGCTCAGTTCCCCTTACAGCTTCATCGATGCGGTAAGGAGCTTGCGCCGCCTGGATTCCATGCTCATAGACAGCGCCTTCGCCAAGCATGAAAGCGGGCTCAGCCTGCTGGCATTGCCGGAGGACCAGGGGGGGATGGGCGAGATTACCTCGGCCGACATTTACGTGCTGCTGGGCATGTTGCGGCGCTATTTTGCCCGAATCGTCATTAATCTGGGCGGCGTTCCGCAGTCGGATTTCCTGTATTTACTGCTGAGCAATGCCGACAATACGCTGGTGGTCATCGAGCAAAGCGTTCCCAGCTGCAAGCAGAACATGCAGTTGGTGCGCAAAATGATCGAACATAAAATCGCGATGGAGCATGTGGAACTGGTCATCGACCGCTATCTTCCGCAGCTGCCGCCCGACGCCGACAGCCTTTCGCGGGGCTTCGGCCTGGCGCTTCAGGCTACATTGCCGCCTTCCGGCATGGCCCGTCTGAGCATGATGAATTCCGGAGAAAGCCTGTTTCACTGCGCCCCTCGCGATCCCTACACGCTGGCGGTCCGGAAACTGGCGAAAAGAATCATGACCAACAGCTCCTCTGCCGATCAGGGTTCCAGCATGAAGAAAGGCCTGTTCAAATCCATCGGCTCCTGGTTCGGCGGCAAGGTGGAGTAAGGCGATGGGATTGAAATTTCCTCAGTACGACTACAGCCTCAAGCACACGGAAAGCTACCAGGACCTCAAGTACCTGCTGCACCGCTATCTGATCGACCGTATCGAGGAGGATAACATCCCGCTGAACGAATGGACGTCTGAACAGATTCAGCGTTACGTGCATGACCATGTATCGCGCTACGCCAGCCAGCGGCAGCTCGCGGTGACCAGCTACGACCTTGACGACCTGAGCGAGGAGATGGTCAACGAACTCACCGGATACGGCCCGCTTCAGTCCCTGCTGGCCGACGATCAGATCAGCGACATCATGGTGAACGGCGCCAAGCATATCTTTATCGAACGCGGCGGCAGAGTGCAGCAAGCCGATCTGAGATTTATCGATGACGATCACGTATTGCGCGTGATTCGCCGGATTATCGCGCCTCTCGGACGCCGGCTGGACGAATCCAGCCCCATGGTGGACGCGCGTTTGCCCGACGGCAGCCGGGTCAACGCCATTATTCCCCCGCTCGCTATCGACGGCCCTTGTCTGTCGGTGCGCAAATTCCGCAAGGACCCGCTGCGCGAATCGGATCTGCTGGTTTACGGCACGGCCACTGAAGCCATGCTGGAATTTTTCAGGAAAGCCGTGATGTGCCGCTGCAATATCCTGATCAGCGGGGGAACGGGCTCGGGCAAAACGACGCTGCTGAACATTCTGAGCCGGTCCATCGATGCGCGGGAGCGGATCGTGACCATCGAGGATGCCGCCGAGCTACAGCTTGGCCATAGCCATGTGGTGCGCCTTGAAACGCGTCCGCCCAATGTGGAGGGCGAAGGCGAGGTCAGAGCGCGCGATCTGGTGCGCAACGCCTTGCGGATGCGGCCGGACCGCATCATTCTGGGCGAGGTTCGCGGCGAAGAGGTCCTGGACGTCTTGCAGGCGATGAATACCGGACATGACGGCTCGATGAGCACGGTGCACGCCAACAGCGCCCGCGATGCTTTGGTTCGATTGGAGATGCTGTCGGCTCTGGCGAGTTTTCAGGGCGGGATAGACGTACTGCGGCAAATGATCGGCAGCGCCATCGATATTGTTGTCCAGATCGCCCGGTTTTCCGACGGCACACGCCGCATTATCTCCATTGTCGAGGTGGTCGGGATTCGCGACGGCCAGTTCATGCTGAACGAGCTATTTGGCTACGACAAGGTGCATAAATGCTTTGTGGCCGGCAATACACGCCCGTCCGGCCAGAAATTCGAAGCCGAAGGAGGCTTCATGGGCGAGGGAGGGGCGTCCTTTGGTTAGCAAAGAAATTTTGATCTATGCCGTGGCTGTCGCGCTGTTGGCCCTGGCCTTGTTTATTTACCTGCAAAGCCAGCGGGAAGCGTTCGTCGAAAAAGTCGGGCGGCGCATGGCCGAATCGTCCGGGCTCGAGACTCAACCCCTGTTGCATCGGAAGCAGAACAAACTGCCCATGATCGAGCGCCTGTTCTGGCGGGCGGGCATCGACGTGAGCGGCCGGCAGTTGTTTGCAGGCCTTCTGTGCCTGATTCTGCTTGCCGTCTGCGGAGGGCTGTGGAAAGGCCCCGCATTCGGGCTGTCGATGCCGGTTGTTGGCGTTGTCATTGTTTATCTGTGGCTTTCGCATAAGGCGAACAGCCGCATAGCCCTGATTCTTGTCCAGCTTCCCTTGTTTCTCGACCAGGTGCTGCGCGGCCTCGGCACCGGCCGCAGCATGGAGGGCGCCTTGAAGCTGGCCGCCGAGGAAACGCCCGCGCCTCTCAAGGAAATCATCGAGCGGGTGCTGCGCGCCAACGAATTGGGCGCCGATCTGGGGACTGTGATTCAGGAAACCGCCGATCTTTATCGGATCAACGAGTTGTACCTGCTGGCGCTGGCGATAAGGATAAACCGGACTTACGGCAGCAGTGTCCGGGATTTGCTGCAGAACGTGGTCAAAATGATCCATGAACGCGAGGCGGCGCGCCGGGAACTGCGCGCGATGACCGGAGAGACCCGGGTCACGGCCTGGGTGCTCGGGCTGCTGCCTCCGGGCATGGCGGCTTATATCATGGCCATGAACCCGAGTTATCTGGAGACCATGTGGAATGATCCTTCCGGACGCACCCTGCTCATGGTCGCCGTGGCCTTGCAGATAGCCGGGGCATTCACGCTCTGGCGCATGATCAAAAGCATTTAGGAGGCGTTGTCATGACATTATGGTTGTATTTTGCGATGGCGCTGCTGCTTGTCCTGGCTGGGGGCCTGCTGTTCTGGGCATCGTTTCGATCGGATAGCGTAATTAATACATCGCAGCGACGGTTCAACGATCTTCTTAAAACCGGCGTGAGGTCCAGCGGCGCGGATGAAAGCTGGATACTTTCGGCTATCGAGCGTATGGGCGGCAGCGGCATGGGAAAAGTGTTGCAGGGCTCAGATCAGGAAGAAATGACGCGGTTGTTGAAACAAGCCGGGTGGTACGCCGCCCGGAAGCGCGCTTTTTTTGCGCTGGCTTCGTGGCTGGTTCCGCTGGTTGCCGTGGTGGGCGCCGTCGCCTATGCCGTCAATGCCGTTGACATGACTGGCGCGCAAAAGCTGGCATTGGTTTTTATTGCATTCGCCCTGGGCTTTTTATCGCCCCGCTATGTTTTGCGTTACCGGGCGAAAGCGCGCCGCAATGCCTTGTCACGGGAAATGCCGGCGGCGATTTATTTGCTGCGCATGCTGTTCGATGCGGGACTTTCAACTGAACATGCCTTGCGGGTGATGTATGAGGAAGGAGACGTGCTGATGCCGAATCTCTCGGAAGAAATCGCCGGGGCCTTGCAGCGCATCGATGCCGGACATGACCGCGCCGACGCTTTGCACGAAATGGCCGAGCCCTTGGACGTTGCCGAGTTGACCGACACTGTGGCCATTCTTAGGCAGGTGACCCGCTACGGCGGCAATATCCGCGAATCCCTGGTGAAATTCGCCCAGTTGATGGAAGAGCGCCAGCAGTCGGCCCTGCGCGAATATGTCAATCAGCTGTCCGGTAAAATGTCGGTCGTAATGATGATTTTCCTGTTTCCCGCCCTGTTGATTTTTCTTGCCGGCCCGGGGTTTCTTGCCCTTGGGAAGGGATTGATGAGTGTTTATGGTTAGATTTTTAGTGAACAGCGCCTGGCTGGGTTTGGCTGGAGCCCTTTTGATGGGTTGCAGCCAGCTGGCGGCGCAAATGGATCTTACGCCATCGGATAAAACCGATGCCCCCCCTAAAAACGTATCGGCCTGCGAAGCGGACGCCGATCCCGATCAGAACGTCAAGCTGGATCTGATACGCAAGCTCATGGACAGCGGCAAGCTGTTTGCGGCATTGGCCCATCTGGAGGACACCCGCTCGAATTCGCTGCAGTCCATTTATCTGCGCGCGGAAATACTGCGCCGGACGAACCGGACAGAGCAGGCGGTCGCATTGTACCGGGATCTGCTCGGCGGCTGCATGGCCGGGAAGGGTTATCACGGGCTCGGGCTGATCGCCGGCCGGGATAGCAAAGTTTCCGAGGCGGTAAGCTATCTGCAGAAAGCCGAAGCCGAATTGCCGGTCGACGTGAGCGTGCGCAATGACCTGGGCTATGCACTATTGCTTGACGGGCAGTTCGACCCGGCGCGCAACGAATTTCTGACAGCCCTGGAACTGGACGGCGGCAACTCGCTGGCAGCGACCAACATGGTGCTGTTGTTGCTGGCAACGGGGAAAGAGCAGGAAATGCAGGCCTTTGCCGCACAAATGAACATAGATGCGGCAACCGTGGCGCAGCTTCGCGAGCAGGCCGAGAAGATCAAGGCTTCGCCCGGAAATTCAGGCAAGCAGGCAGTGCTTACTTCATCGCCTTAGCCGGCTGACCGTATTGACCAGATTCAGCTTAACCCATAGGAGCAAGTATGTTTCATAAATCGATTACAGCGGTGTTGCCGCTGATCCTGCTATCCGGCGCCAACATCGCAGCGGCGGATTCCCTGGACCGTTCCGTCGGCGAGGAAACGCGGCGCTGGCTGGAATTGCAAAGCAGCGGCGCGGCGGCCTCGAAAATCCCTCAGACCGTTTCAGGGCCGGTGGCCGATGCGATATACCAACGCTACGTTGAAAGCTTCACGCACCCGATTCCGGAGTCCTATAAAAATGACCAAAACGGTTACGGCGGCAGCGGCGGCGGCAGCGGCAGCGGCGGTGGCGGTGGCGGTTCAATGAATTAACGGCGGGCGACAACATACTGGCCAAGGGGGGGGCATGTCGGCTGAAATCAATACTTTGAAGCATGGGCGGCAAAGGCACCGTCGCCCGGCCACAAAATCGCTCGCCCGCCAGCGGGGCGCGATAGGCATTCTGGGAGCATCGGTATTGCTCCTCTCGGTGCTTTTTACGGCGCTGGCCGTGGATACTGGGCGGCTCATGCTGGAGCAGCGGCGGCTGCAGAAAATCGCTGATATGGCGGCGTTGGATGGTGCGCGTGCCTTGGGGACTTGCGGCAGTGACATAGACAAAGCGGTTAAAAACAATGCTGAGCTCAACAATCATACGGGCGATATTCTCGATGTGGCGCTGGGGGATGTGCTAACAGATAAGGGTATCCGGGTATTTGATACTCCTCCCAAAGATGAAGATTTCCCCAAGGCAGTTCGAGTTACTGCCGGCAATACCAAAGTGCCGGCTAGTTTGGTCGCCGGAGGATGGTTGGGTAATACGGTTAATCTGCAAGCTACCGCCGTGGCGGAAGCACCGCCGATGGGCGCATTGTCTGTAGGGTCTTATTTGGCCCTGCTTGATACTAATAAATCGATGCTCGACCCGCTACTTAACGGGCTGTTGGGGATATCCGCAAATACCAGAATAGTTTCCTACGAAGGATTGGCCACTGCCAACGTTACTTTGCTTGAGCTCATTAATGCCCAGGGAGAGGTTGGAACCGTGGATAAGTTATTAGATCTGGATGTCAGTATGAAAGACTTCGTGATTCTAATGGTTAAAGCCCTCTCCAATCAAAAGGAGCAGCCTACTGTTGCGATTGATTTGCTAGAAACCATCGCTGCTCGGGTGGATGGCAACTTGATGGTGGACCTGGGAGAGCTATTGCAACTTGAATTGCCTGCCCCGCCGGCGGCTCTGAACGCACAAATCAATGTTCTGGACCTCGTCGGTTTGGCTGCAGAAGTGGCCAATAAAAACCATTTGGTGCAGGCGACGTTGCCCCTCAGTATACCCGGCGTTGCCAGCACTACCCTCAAGACCTATATCATAGAGCCGCCACAAATCGCTATTGGGCCTGCAGGTCGCGATGCCGATGGCGAGTGGATTACCCGTGCGCATACAGCGCAGGTCAATACACAACTGAGCCTCACTCTGCTGGGGGGGCTTAACTTGGGATCGATAGGCACAGGGCTTGTTAATCTCGATCTGGCGATTACCGGGGCCGATGCCCGCGCCGGCTTCGAGAGCTTTGACTGTGACGGTACCGACCGCACAGCCGTGGTAGGGCATGTGGTCCAGGCGGCCCGTATCATTGTGGGGCGGTTCGACGATATCAGCAAGCGCAACCCGAAGATTGAACCCAGTCTGGTAGTGAATCTGCCTAAAGTGTTAGTCATTGAAGCCAGTGCCGGTTTGGGGGCAGGGCAGTCTGCCGAGAACGTGGGGACGCTGACCTTCGATACCATTCCCGGTACTCTGCCGACGGATAATAATAAACTCGGCACGGCTGTGAGTACTCTCCTCGACGGCCTAGCTAACGACTTATCCCTCGAAATCACTGACGATACTTTACTAGGCTCCATTTTGAATCCTGTATTGGATTTGCTCGGGCTTGGGCGCTCGGATAAATATGGATTGCTAAATCTGGTAGCCGACTTGCTGAAGCCTGTTCTGCGGGCGCTGGACCCATTATTGTCCGGACTTCTGAAGGCCTTGGGGCTCAGCGTGGCCGGTGCGGACATCAGTGTCTTGAATGTTGAAGATGGTCGTCCGCAGTTGCTAATTTGAGCCGCAGCCGGACGGGGCATGTTGCCCCGTTCGAATGTTTGGCGATGATCAAGTACGGCTACTTAGCTCAGGCATTGCAGAAACGTTAAGGCCGGGGGGTACAACCCCCGGCCTGCTTAGAGTACGCATTGCGTGCCTTTCCGGACTTGCGGTATGCCGAAAGCCCTGAATAGGTACGCGATGCGTACCCTACAGTGGATTTTTTGCTTCGGTTTTGGCAGGGCAGCGGGGTAGGCCGGGCTGTTAAACCCAGCATTTCGAAGCTGCCGATGCCGGGTTTCCGCTAAAGCTCCAACCTAGCCTACCGCGCTTTTATTGAACTCGCGGCTACTTTTCTTGCAAAGCTTTCCGACTCTTCTTTAATTTTCAATCTATCTTTATTTAACTTTTTAATCGCTTCATCTTTATTGCTTACTTCATTTTTGTGTGACTCGATCTTTGAATTATTTTTCATCGTTACCTGAGTCCTCTATATCTTTACGCATCCTTTGATATTCAAGATCATTTTTAGGGCCAAGAATATCAGCGCTATCATGATGTTTGTTAAGATTTTTCTCAGCCTCTTCGTATTTTTTGAGATTTCCTCTCAACTGTTCTTTCTGCTTTTCCAGAAGCTCTCTTGCCTTTTCTTTATTCATGGATTTATCCTTATGGATAAGTGAGTAGCTAGGCCAATATTATTATAATGGGCTGTAAATCCTGCGCCCTCATAAAGCTTTACTAAATTGTCATTCATTGGGTTGCACAACCACATTTCCTGGGCGTCAATAAGTCTTGCATAAGCATCGGCGGCAAATAAGACCATGCTTAATATTTTTCCACCAAGCGGATTATCATTCGGTAATCTACTTAAAGCGTGCAATTTCAGTATCAGCTTTCGTCTGCTGGGCACGCCATAACATAAAGCGCATAGTTTACCTTGTGCGCGAATTGCCACATCAAATCTCTTAACGCCAGAATGGGTATGGTAATCATGATACATTCGGGTCCACTCCCAGATTGGTATTTTATTAATGTCATTCCAACGCCAGGCATCTGCTTCGACTGCGTCTTTGTATGATATCTCAGAAAATTTTGCACTAAATTCTCGAAACTCACTCTCGGAGAATTCGTATACAGCTTCCCTAAGTTCCTGATAATGAGATATGGTTTCCCTATATGTCCTTGCTCTTGTATTTCCATTCATTTCATTGCTCCATTGCATCGAATTAATTTATCAAGATTGTAACGTTGCAAATAGCTGCATCACTTCTTGGTGTTGACAGAATTAGACTGCTCCTAAGCTGAGTTTACCATTATAGAATGGTTTTGAAATGCTGGGTTTCCGCTACAGCTCCTAACCAGTCCACCCAAGCTCTGATTTCATTCGCCAAAACCTTAGCCAAGTCCTTAAAGCTTATTGTGCTTGAATTGATGCGTATGCAGCCTATGCGTTCCCGTCTTCGTCAAGGCTCGGGTCGTACCATACCACCTTGTTGCGTCCGGCCGCCTTGGCGCGGTACAAAGCCTTGTCGGCGGTTTTGACCATATCGACTGCTTTCAGATTCTCTTTCGCATACAAAGTTACGCCGCCCATGCTGATCGTAACGTGGCCTAAAGTTGAATCCTGATGGGGAATGCCCAGTTTCTCGACGGAGCTGCGCATGCGCTCGCACACCGCATAGGCATCGTCCCGTGTCGTCTGGTTAAGCAAGACAACGAATTCCTCGCCGCCATAGCGGGCGACAAGATCTATGCTTCGCCTCGCCGATTGGGAAAGCGCCATCGCTACTTGCGCCAGGCAGTGGTCGCCTTCCTGATGGCCGTAACGGTCATTGAATTTCTTGAAGAAATCGACATCCACCATGATCAGCGATATCGGCTGTTTGGAACGGCGCGCGCGCGCCCATTCCTGTTCCAGAATCATGTCGAAGCGGCGGCGGTTGGCCAGATGGGTGAGCTTGTCTTCGCCGGCGGCATTTTCAAGGCCGAAACGCGACAGCAAACTCTCCAGTAAATCCGTATGCAGCTGGCGCGCCGAATACGACAGGCTGACGCCCATCAGCAATATGACCGGTATTGCGCTCCAGCCCGGTTCATTGTCCAGTACGAACAGCACCGGCACGAGCGGGCCCAGCGTTCCTAAAAGAAAGGCGGTGTAGACCGACGGAAGCGCGCTGAGCCGCGGCAGGGCGCTTACCGCGATCACGCCAAGCATGAGGATGACAACCAATTTCGTTGTCAGCGACAAATAGGGAAACAACACCGCGGTAAGTCCAAAGCCTAGGCCGGCAGCTCCCGCCGCAAATATATCGGGTGTAAGCGCTCCTCTTTTCAAGGCGTCTTCGGCGATATAGCGAAGAGCCCGGCGGCCCGCAAACAATTGCCAGACGCCGCCGGTCATGGCGATGCCGAGCCATGCAAGAAAAATGGAAAGGGGGAGCTCCTGCCAGAGATAAATGGCGAGCAAGGTGACGTGCGCGCAATGGATGGCAAAAGCCGCCGTTGCGCGCCTATAGAGCTGCCGAAGCAGTTGTGCGAAAAGTTGTACGGGGTCAATCACTGCAAGTGGTCCTGGCGCTAATAAAAATACTGAGACTTAACGCCCGGTGTTTTTTTGTTTTGGCCGAAAAATGGAAGGGATTGAATACGATATTTGCCGTTCTGTAAACCAAAGAACTTGTTTTCACTATAGTTTTTGATATTTGATAATTATACGTCCATTTTGGCAGGACTAAAGGCATAAAGCAAGATTGAGCCAGTACATATTGACTGGATAGTACGCCGTTGGGGGCTGATTCGCTTGTGCCTTCAGAATATTCGACCCGGGTTTTCGAGATATCAGGCAGTGCGAATACCCATGGGGCACAAGTGAATTCGTATCTACAGGGCCAGGACTTACGCAGTTTGCCTGTTCAACCGCCGAAACAAGCGGTTTTAAAACTTGTGGGGGCGACTTCGCCTAGAGCCCCCACAGGCTTGCGTAAGTCCTGAGGGTATAAAACCTCCGCGCTATCGATCTGGGCGCAACGTCGGGTAGCTTACATATATTCAGCAGCCATTCAAAGCGGGCTACTAACTTGAGGCCTGTTGAATCGAGTATCGGAACGGGCCTCGCGCAATCATCCGGCTTCCATATCTTCAAGCTCAATGTTGAGCGCTCTGGTCGAAATCAGTAATTCACTGACTGAAGCCAGCAGCGACAGTACTATAAATACCATGCTGATGCCAAATGCGAGGCTGCCGTAATTTTGCAGTCCATAAAAAATCAGCGCCATGGCCAGTATGCAGCCGATAATGCCGATGACCGCCAACAATTGCATGGCAATGATAAAGCGTATGCGTAGCCTCAGGCTTTCGATCTGCTTTTTAGCCACCGGACTTTGGGTTTTGTTGAACAGGTTATGTTGCTCTCGAATGCGGCTGGCAATGGCCAGAAAACGGTTGGTATATGCCAGAAACAGGACAGAAATGGCAGGAAATAAAAGGGCAGGGGTTGTGATGGTAATGTCCATGATAGGTTGGCGGCAATGATTTCTGGAACTGATTCGGATTTGAAACTCTTTCCACTCGCTTGTATGGATGGTCAAAGCGTTTTGGCGGCGTGCGCTACGCCGGTTCCTCAACAATATCTACCGACAGGATGCGCTCGTTGTCGAGTCTTAGCGACAGTGTTTTGCACAGGCGGCCGGTGCTGAAATCCCTGTATTGTTCGGAAGCGACAATACCATGAGCGTCACTTACATTTTCGAGCGCCAGCAATTGATAGAAATAAGGCCGCCAGGACCAGTTAAAGCCGATTTCCCCGGCTTCTTCAAACCATTTTCCGCCGGCAAAATTAAAGTTGGAGGAGATCTGGTTGCCTTCGTTATTGCATAAATAAAACCTGAGTATGCCGCTTTCTTCAAACGGATGCGCCGACAATTCATTTAAGTTGAAATCGGTAGCCAAGGCCTGCCGCAGAAGCTCAATCAGATCCTTAACTTTATCGGCGGATTGCAGTTTCCGGACTTCCTTGCGCAATACCCTTTGCAGGAATGTCTTCCTGAGCGATTCGATATGCCGCTGATAGTGGTCTGGCTTCTTGAATTCAGCCGCTGCCGGCGAAAACAGGTGGCCCTGCACATATTGGGCGCCGCAGCTTAATGCGTAAAAGAATTCATTGTCGGTTTCGACGCCTTCGCAAACGATAAGGCAGGCGGTGCGTTTGCTAAGACGCGCCAGCAGATGCACCACTTCATTGGCGATGCCGCCTTTGGTGGCCTGTTTGAACAGCCGCATGTCCAGCTTGATAACGTCGGGGCGGATGGCTATGACCCTTTCCAGTTGCGAAAAGCCGGCGCCAAAGCTGTCAATGGCGACTTTCAGGTTGTGCTTGCGATATTCCCTGGCGACCGCGGCGATTTTATCGAGATTGCCCCGGGTTGCGGCAATTTCGATAATAATCCTGCTTCTGTCTATGTTGAGCTTATCCAGCATCTGTAAGGTGGGCAATGCTCTCAAATCCGAAACCTTATCAATCCATGATGCGGAAATGTTGAGCGTCAGATAGCTTTTGTGATTTAGCTGGCAGAATTTCAGCAATGCCTGATGGCGAACCGTGCGATCCCAGGCTATCAATTGTTCCTCGGTAATATCCGGGGAAGAGAACAATTGGCCGGCAGAAATGACCTGTCCGTTTTCATCATATTGCCGGGCTAATGCTTCGTAGCCGACGATAAGCCCGCTGGCGATGCAGATAATGGGTTGAAAATAAGGAAATAGTTTGTCTGCTTGTTCAAAATCTGCGTTTTGTTCTAAATTCATTATTGAAGCCTTTGCTGTTCTTTGAATCGGGTAATAGCGGCATCGGAAAGAATAACGAGTGGCAGTGCGCCAAGATATTGGATGGCATGATAATATTTTCCGAAGCTGTGAATGTTGAAAATTATCAGGTCGGGCTTATGGGCCAAAATCAGGGTTGGCATATGGCTGTCCGATGCAGTCATTGTCATTACCGAAGAGCCATGTGTTATGGACATTTCTGCCAATAATGGGTCAGTAGCTCTGTCTTCAATCAGGAGTATTTTTAGTGCGCTCATTTCTACGATTAAGCATGACTCGTGCCATGAGCTGTAAATGGCCAGCAATGTTATGCCAAAAGACGTAAGCAAACTCATTGGCTGCCGTTAGATGCGCCAATAGGGGACATACGCATCATTTTGGTGCGCATGCTTGTTTGAGCTTTTTTGAGGGGCCCAAAGTAGGGCAGGAGAGAAGCTTATTTGTGCGATAAGGAAAATGCAGCCGGGCAGATTGCCTGCCCGGCGCACCTTTTTAGCTTACTTGTTTTTGTTGCGTTCGTTGACTTCTTTAATCACTTCATCAGCCACGTTTTTAGGGCATGGCATGTAATGTGAGAATTCCATCGAGAACTGGCCGCGACCGGAAGTCATGGTGCGCAAGTCACCGATATAACCGAACATATCGCTCAGCGGCACGTCAGCTTTGATACGCACTCCGGTAACGCCGGCGTCTTGCGATTTAATCATGCCGCGGCGACGGTTCAAGTCGCCGATCACGTCGCCAACGTTCGCTTCAGGCGTAAACACGTCCACTTTCATAATCGGTTCCAATAATTGCGGAGCCGCTTTAGGAATGGATTGGCGATACGCTGCGCGAGCGGCGATTTCGAAAGCGATAGCTGACGAGTCAACCGCGTGGAAGCCGCCGTCGGTCAGGGTTACTTTGAAATCCAAGCAAGGGAAGCCTGCCAATACGCCTTTGTCGACACTGCCTTTGAAGCCTTTTTCAACAGCCGGCCAGTATTCGCGCGGTACGTTACCACCGGTCACGGACGATTCAAACACAAAACCGCTGCCTGGCTCGCCCGGCTCGATGATGTAGTTGATTTTCGCGTACTGACCAGAACCACCGGACTGCTTCTTGTGGGTGTATTCGTCTTCAACGCGTTTGGTGATGGTTTCGCGGTAAGCCACTTGTGGCTTGCCGACGTTCACTTCAACGCCATGAGTACGTTTCAGGATGTCCACTTTAATATCCAGGTGCAGCTCGCCCATGCCTTTGATGATGGTTTCGCCGCTTTCCTCGTCGGTTTCGACGCGGAATGAAGGGTCTTCCTGAATCATCTTGCCCAAGGCAATGCCCATTTTCTCGTTGCTGCCTTTGTCTTTAGGCGAAATGGCGATAGAGATAACGGGATCAGGGAATACCATCGGTTCCAGAGTGGCCGGTTTATCAGGATCGCACAAAGTATGGCCGGTCTGAACGTTTTTCAAGCCGATCAGCGCGACGATATCGCCGGCTTGTGCCGTTTCAATTTCGGTGCGGTTATCGGCGTGCATTTCCACCATCCGGCCGACCCGTTCGGTTTTGCCGGTATAGGTATTCAACAAGGTATCGCCTTTTTTCAGACGGCCTGAATAGATCCGGATGAAGTTCAAAGCGCCAAAGCGGTCGTCCATGATTTTAAAGACCAATGCACGCAATGGGCGGTCGGCATCGACGATCGCATGTGCGCCGGTCGGGTTGCCTTCCAGATCGACTTCGGGTTGCGGATTGACTTCAGTCGGGCTGGGCAGATAATCGACAACGCCGTCCAGCACCAACTGTACGCCTTTGTTTTTGAATGAAGAACCGCCGTAAGTCGGGAAGAAATCCATCTTGATGGTGCCCTTGCGGACGCAGCGCTTGATTTCCTCAATGCTCGGCTCTTCGCCTTCCAGGTATTTTTCCATGATTTCGTCATCCTGATCGGCAACCTGGTCGATCAGTTTTGCGCGCCATTCTTCCACATCCGCTTCCATATCGGCAGGCACGTCAGTAATTTCGTATTTCAGCGGGTCGCCGGAGTTATCCCAAATCCAGGCTTTGCGGGTCAACAGGTCAACCACGCCGGAGAATTGGTCTTCGCGTCCGATAGGCAGGGTCATCACGACTGGCACAGCGCCCAGCACATCTTCGACTTGTTTGACAACGCGGAAAAAATCGGCGCCTAGTCTGTCCAGTTTGTTGACGTAGATCAAACGGGCGACCTTGGAGTCGTTGGCATAACGCCAGTTGGTTTCGGATTGCGGCTCAACGCCGCCTGAACCGCAGAATACGCCGATGCCGCCGTCGAGTACTTTTAGCGAACGATACACTTCGATTGTAAAGTCAACGTGACCCGGGGTGTCGATGACGTTAAAGCGGTGTGGTTGAAATTGGCTCTTGCTACCTGGCCAGAAACAGGTAGTCGCAGCGGACTGAATGGTGATACCGCGCTCGGCTTCTTGTTCCATGAAGTCCATGGTTGATTCACCTTCATGAACTTCACCCAGTTTATGGATCTTTCCGGTGAGCTTTAAAATACGTTCTGTAGTGGTTGTCTTGCCAGCATCAACGTGGGCGAAGATACCGATATTTCTGTAAAGCGATAAATCAGTCATGTTTGTACTCTAGTTGTATAAAAAACTTGCCGTGACTACTCTTAAATAAATTACTCAAGAGGGTTCGTACCGGGGCGCAGGAGCGATCTGCCGCGGGTATTCAACTTCGTTTCGCAGCGGCTGAAAACCATCGGTTTGGATAAAACGCGCAGGATACCTACAGATTGCTCAAGGCCAAGTGAGGTAGCGTTTGTTGAAGTCACTGTCACCGCTCACTCGTCCAGATTCGAAAGGGCGCTATTTTAACCAAAAGTGAGACAGAAATACAGGAAACCGTTAATTTGTCTTAACAAATAACAAAATCCCTGCATTGAAACGGTTTACAGTCGGCTCCGGTCAACAGGAGCAAGATGGCTTTCGCATCTTGCTCCCACTTCTTAAACGGCCTGGCTGTTCAAATAGTCCTCGTAATTGCCGCTGAAATCGACAATGCCGTTCGGCGTCAGTTCGATAATGCGCGTCGCCAGGGACGAGACGAACTCGCGGTCGTGGCTGACGAAAAGCAATGTGCCGGGGTAGTTTTCCAGCGCCATATTCAATGATTCGATTGATTCCATGTCGAGGTGGTTGGTCGGTTCGTCCATGACCATAATGTTGTTCTTTTGCAGGATCAGCTTGCCGAACAACATGCGGCCTTGTTCGCCGCCGGAAATGACTTTGACCGATTTCTTGATCTCGTCATGCGAGAACAGCAAACGGCCTAATGTGCCGCGTATGACCTGGTCGTCGTCGGTTTCCTTGCGCCATTGGCCCATCCATTCAATCAGGGGCATATCTTCGGCGAAATCGTCGGCATGGTCCTGGGCAAAATAACCGACCTCGGCGTTTTCCGCCCATTTGACTTCGCCCATATCGGGCGTCAAATCGCCGACCAGCGTGCGCAGCAACGTCGATTTACCGATGCCGTTAGGGCCGATGACGGCAACGCGTTCGCCGGCGGCGATCATCAGATTCAGGTTTTTGAACAACGGCTGCTCGCCGTAACCCTTGCTCAATCCTTCAACTTCCAAAGCCAGACGGTGCAGTTTTTTGGTCTGGTCGAAGCGGATAAACGGATTGACCCGGCTCGACGGCTTGACTTCGTCCAGCTTGATTTTCTCAATCTGTTTGGCGCGCGAGGTGGCCTGTCTGGCTTTTGAAGCATTGGCCGAGAAGCGGCTGACGAAGGTTTGCAGTTCGGCAATCTGGGCCTTTTTCTTGGCGTTGTCGGCCAGCAGGCGTTCGCGCACTTGCGTCACGGCAGTCATATAGTCGTCATAATTGCCGGGATACACGCGCAATTCACCGTAATCGAGGTCGGCCATGTGCGTGCAGACGCTGTTCAGGAAATGGCGGTCATGCGAGATGATGATCATGGTGCAATCGCGATCGTTCAGCACATTTTCCAGCCAGCGGATCGTGTTGATGTCGAGGTTGTTGGTGGGCTCGTCGAGCAGCATGATGTCGGGGTTCGCAAACAGGGCCTGGGCCAGCAGGACGCGCAGTTTCCAGCCCGGCGCGACGGCGCTCATGAGGCCGTAATGCTGTTCGAGCGGAATGCCGAGCCCCAGCAGCAATTCGCCGGCCCGGGCTTCGGCGCTGTAGCCGTCCATCTCGGCAAACTCGACTTCCAGTTCGGCGACCTGCATGCCTTCTTCCTCGGACATTTCCGGCAGCGCATAGATGCGGTCGCGTTCCTGCTTGACGCTCCAGAGTTCTTTATGGCCCATGATGACAGTGTCGATAACACTGAATTCCTCGAACGCGAATTGATCCTGACGCAGATTGCCCACCCGTTCGTTGGGTGTGATCGTGACGTTGCCGGAAGTGGGTTCCAGATCGCCGCTCAGTATTTTCATGAAAGTGGATTTACCGCAGCCGTTGGCGCCGATCAGACCGTAACGGTTGCCGTCGCCGAACTTGATGGAAATATTTTCAAACAGGGGTTTAGCCCCGAACTGCATGGTAATGTTAGCTGTAGAAATCAAGGTTTTGTTCCGAGAGTATGTATAAGGTTCAAAATAAGGTTATGGATGACTGGCGGGCAGTTATTTAGTTCATTTATAACAGCAGCTCGTCATCGATGGCGATAAAGCGGTCGGTCGAGCAGACCAGCGACGGCGCCGTCAGCGCCGGTACGCCGTAGACTTCCGTAGTCACATGGCAAGCGTTGCGGACTTTGTTGAGCAACAGGGCGAAGTCGCCATCGCCCGATACCAGAATGATGACATCAACTTTGGGCGCATAGTCGATAACGTCGAGCGTAATGCCGACGTCCCAGTCGCCTTTGGCTGAACCGTCACTGCGCTGAATGTAGGGCTTCAGTCTGACTTCAAAACCGATATTTCTGAGTATCTGCTGAAACCCCAGCTGTTTGCTGTCGCCTTTGTCGATGGCGTAAGCGAACGCCGCGGCCACTTCTCTGCCGGCCGTTGCCCGGCTCCAGAATGCGTTGTAGTTGAAATGGCGCTGATAGCTTTGCTTGACGGTGTAATAGATATTCTGCACATCGACAAAGATGGCGGCTTTTTCCATCTAATTAT
Organism: Methylobacter sp. Wu1; assembly: GCF_036553575.1. Taxonomy (NCBI): domain Bacteria; kingdom Pseudomonadati; phylum Pseudomonadota; class Gammaproteobacteria; order Methylococcales; family Methylococcaceae; genus Methylobacter; species Methylobacter sp. Wu1. The sequence continues at coordinate 52,996 of NZ_JAZHOC010000058.1, forward strand.
TTTATAAATGAACAGCAATAGTCAGTGGGCGTTTTGATTCTGACGGTGAATTTGGCATTGGCCGGCACATCGAATGATTCGCCGCCTTTAATCGACTGCCATTCATCGCTTCCGGGCAGGAGCACATCCAGATCGCCGTCGATAATTTCCATCAATTCCTTATCAGCCGTATTGAATGTATATTCGCCAGGCAGCATGAATCCCAGGGTTTTTACCGAACCGTCGGCAAAACGGATAGTACGGCTGCTGACATTGCCGCCAAAGTAGACATTGGCTTTTTTAACGACTGATACATTGGTGAATTCTGACATTGTCTGTCCTTAAAAGTTGAGACTGGATAGAGATAAAAAAGACCGCAATGATAACAGATTGTCTCTGCTGTTGTTCGGTTTTAGCGCTTTTTTCGAGGCCTGTACTTTTGTATAGCGGCAAAGGCATCGCTGCCTGATGACTTATCGTCAGTGTTTATGCCTATGGCATTAAGCCTCGAAAGGTAGTAGTTTCAACGCACCATTCTATGGAGGCATAGCCATGAGGTCTGTATTAACCCTGTCAGTTGTGCTTTTTGTACTGGCTGCCTGCAGCCAGCCGCAAGTGCGGGAAGTGAAATATACTATGGACACCTTCGAGCCGACTGTCGATGTCGAGGTTTTGAGTACCTGGCCTCGGGATCGCAAGTATTTTGCAATCGGAGAGCTTGAAGTCAGCACCGGTGAGCAGGCTAACGATGCTCTGGTAAGAAAAGCCAGGCAAATGGGCGCCGATGCGATAGTCGTAGGGCCGGGCCGTGAGCGTAGTCAGGTATACGTGCCTATTGATTCGCCATTAAATACAAATTCCACCAGTTTTCGCGGCGTTCCGCTGTATAGCGTTCGCGCCGTAGCTATAAAATACGAGCCTTAGAACCGGCTTGTCAGCCTATCTTCCTGACTGTAAAAAGTCTGGGCGCTGAATCTTTGTGTTCGGCGCTGTAAACAGTATTGACGCTGAATAGCTTTGTATCCAGTTGTGCGCACCAGTCTCTGACCTGATCGGTTTCCTGGTTGCCGCCTGCATGGCCCGGATAAGCGAGGATCGTGATAAGGCCTTCGGTTGCCAGCAGCCGGCTGGCGCTGTTCAGGGCCTGCAATGTCGAATCGGTGCGCGTGATAATGTTTTTATCGCCGCCCGGCAGGTAACCCAGATTGAACATGATGGCGCTGATTTTGCCATGGTGCTGCCCGGGAATTTTTTCGGCCATGAGCGCATGGCTGGCATGAATCAAGGTCAGGCATTCGGGATGGCTTAATGGCCCGCATCTGGACCGGGTTGAATCCAGCGCCGCCTGTTGTATATCAAAGCCGTAAACCCGGCCGGTCGGCATGACTTGCTCAACGAGAAACAGGGTGTCATGGCCGTTGCCTACCGTGGCATCGATGGCAATATCGCCCGGATGGAGTCTGTCTTTGATCAGGTTATGGGCTTCTTTAACCAGGGAAATGCGTGTCATGATGGCGTTGGATATTGCAGGATGGAGGCAGGGGCGCGCTATTTAGCAGGGAGTCGGCAAAACGCTGGCTGTACCAGGGAATCTGCAGGCTGCCTTTGGCGCCAAAGCCGTTGAAAACGACGATTTGCGGATGCCGCGGATGATGGCCGATAAAAGGAGAACGGTCCTGCGTGCAGGGGCGGATGCCTGCCTGCTGGTTTATCAGGGCGGTTTCAAGCGCGGGCGCAATCTGCTTCAGCGTAGTTAATAAACAGTCGCGGGCCGTATCGGTAGTGTCAGTGTTTAAACAGTCACGGTCAAAAGTGGCGCCGACCCGGATCTGGCGGTCAGTTAAAGGAATCAGCCAGTTGCCGTAGTTAAGAATGTTGTCCGGTAATTCGCCGGCATGAGTCAGCGTTAATATTTCGCCTTTTGCCGGCCGGAAAGGCAGCCATGAAAACCAGCGGCTCCGGCTCGCGTGATGGCCGGTGCAGAAAATGATCTGCCTGGGCGAAATATCCCGCCAGCGAAGCGACGGTTCGAGCTGAATGTCGCGGTCATCAAATTCCGCCAGTCTGTAGCAGCCTCTGGCAATAAAAAATTCTCTCAAACAGCCCAACACCGGCCGGGTCAATAAATAACCGGTCTGCTTTTGCTCTATGAAGCCGAAAGGCGTTTCCAGAAAAGGTATGGCATTGCCAGATGCTGTGATGGCTCCTAAATAGTTTTTATACCTGGGGTCGTTGAGCCGTTTTTGCGCGTGTTTTGATTCGGCCTCACTGCGAAAAATACGCAGCATGGGTTTTTCGGCGTAAAAAGACTGCTGGAAAAATGCCGATAACTTTGAGTAATACTGCCTTGCGGCCGGCAATAAATCGTCGACGTCGTCGGATTTTACGAAACGCAGGCCGGTAACCGGATTGATCAGGCCGGCGGCTGCCTGTGAGGCATTCTCCCGGCCATTATCGATAATGACGACTTTGCAGCCGCGCTGTATCAGTTCCCAGGCGAGAAGGCTGCCGGCCAATCCCTGGCCGATGATCAGAAAATCCACAGGCATGATTATCTGATTACGCTATTGAATTTGTTAGGCGAAGATTATTTTGCAGTCAATGGTTCGTTTTTGAAACTAATGCCATCCCAGCCGTACTTCATGAAGTTCCTGATATTGGCGTGGCCAGTGCCGTTCGGGTCATTTAAAACGTCTACCCGGTAATAATCGCCGAACAGATTTAATGTCTGTTGCGGGTCGAATCCGTTTAGGCGGGCGAAGGCGAAAATCTTGCAGGAACCTTCGTTAGTGCCGGCCGGACTGACGACGGCATCATCGTTCAGGCCGTTGCTGAATTCCGCCGGTTGGTAGTGGTAGTTTTCCGTAATGACGGCCATGGTTTCATCGAAACCGACAGGTGCGTTGTTTTTTATTTTTTCAATAAATGCTGTAAGTGACATGAGTAAGATTCAAGGTATTAACGAAGAAAACCTGACAGGTGTTTGAAGTGGGGGTGAGTCGAGTCTCTCAGCCATTCGAACAACACCGATTCGTAGTTGGTAATGATGGCGCCCTGATGTTGCATGCGCTGTAAGGCGTAGTGTTTGTGTTCCGTTTTGCGCGAGCAGACGGCATCCATGGCTACGTGAACCTGATAGCCTTCGTGCAGCAGTTCAAGGGCCGTCTGCAAAACGCAGACATGGGTTTCCTGGCCAACCAGTATGATCTGCTTGCGCCGGCTGTCCTGCAGCGCCTGGGTAAGGCCCTCGGCCGCGCAGCAGGAGAAACCGGTTTTTTCGAAAACCTGCGCGTTTTCGGGCAGCTTTTCGATGACAGACGCAGCGGTAGGGCCCAGGCCTTTGGGGTATTGTTCGGTTACCAGTACGGGAATATTCAGCAGGCCGGCGGCTTCGGCCAGCTTGCCGGCATTTACGGTCATCAGTTCGGCATCCGGTCCAGGCATGGCGGACGACAGCCTGGACTGTAAGTCGACGACGATCAACAGGCTGTGTTCCGCTGCGAGGAGATTGGCATGTGTATTCATTTTTTACCTTAAGCGTGCTTCATGATGCGGGCTTTTTCACGCTGCCAGTCGCGGTCTTTTGAAGAGGCGCGTTTGTCGTGCAGTTGTTTGCCTTTGGCCAGGCCGATTTCCAATTTGGCGCGGCCTTTTTTCCAGTGCATGTTCAACGGGACGATCGTGTAGCCTTTGCGTTCCACGGCGCCGATCAGCTTGTTGAGTTCGTGACGGTTCAGCAGCAGCTTTCTTTGGCGGATGGCTTCCGGGTTGACATGGGTCGATGCCGAAGCCAATGCTGAGATATGCGCGCCGACCAGCCAGGCTTCGCCGCGCTTTATGACGACATAACTTTCTTTTAGCTGTACGCGGCCTTCGCGCAGGCTTTTCACTTCCCAGCCTTCCAAAACAAGACCCGCCTCGAACCGCTCCTCAATATGATACTCATGAGTAGCCTGGCGATTCTGGGCTATTGTGTTGTTTTCCTGTTTTTTATTTTTCTTGGACTTTTTATCGGCCATAGTGTGCTGGTTGAGATTTTAGACTGACGTAAGGGTATAATTTTGTTATTTTACTCGATTTACTGAAAAAATTGAGTTTTTAATAGAGACAACGGGCAGTCAAATGACGGATACAAAAAAATCAATTCATGGGGAATGGTCATCGCGTTTCGCCTTTATCCTCGCAGCCACGGGTTCGGCGGTCGGTTTGGGAAACATCTGGAAATTCCCCTATATAACCGGCGAGAATGGCGGCGGCGCATTTGTTCTCGTTTATTTGTTGTGCGTGGTATTCATCGGCGTGCCTATCATGATTGCGGAAACGATGATGGGGCGCCGGGGCAGGCAGAGCCCTATCAATACGATGGAAACATTGGCTGCCGAAGCTGAAGCGGATACCAACTGGCATTATCTGGGCTGGATGGGGGTTGCCGCCGGCTTCCTGATTCTCTCTTATTACAGCGTCATTGCCGGGTGGGCTTCCGCTTATGTCTTCAAGGCTTTTTTCGGCAGCTTTTCAGGCGCGGATGCGGCCGAGATAAAAGGGCTTTTTGACAACTTCGTTGCCAGTCCGGTCCAGTTGATTTTTTGGCACACCTTATTCATGCTGGCTACCATGTTGATCGTTGCCCGCGGCGTGAAAAGCGGACTGGAGCGAGCCGTGCGCTTTTTAATGCCGGGTCTGTTTGTGCTGATGATTTTATTGGTCGGCTATGCCATGACCACGGGCGCCTATGATCAGGGGTTGAAATTTTTGTTTAACCCGGATTTCAGCAAGATTACCGGCGATTCCGTGCTGACCGCCATGGGGCATGCGTTTTTCACCCTGAGCCTGGGCATGGGCGCCATTATGGTTTATGGATCTTATTTGCCCAAGGATGTGTCTATTGCAAAAACGGCGTTTCTGATCGCCGGGTCCGATACGGTCGTGGCTTTGTTGGCCGGTATCGCTATTTTTCCTATTGTTTTTGCCAATGGGTTGGAAGTCGGTTCAGGCCCCGGCCTTATTTTTCAAACGCTGCCGATTGCTTTCGGCAATATGACCGGCGGCTGGCTGTTCGGCATTCTGTTTTTTGTGATGCTGGTGTTTGCGGCTTTGACTTCTTCTATCTCCCTGATCGAACCGGCTGTTGCATGGCTGGTCGAAAACAAGGGTTTAAGCAGAGAGCAAGCCTGTGTCTGGTCCGGTTTGGCAACCTGGCTGTTGGGATTGGGGACCGTGTTTTCATTCAACATATGGTCTGATTTTAAAGTTTTCGACAGAAGCATTTTTCATTTGGTGGATTATTTGACGGCGAATTTGATGTTGCCTATCGGCGGCTTCGGGATCGCGATGTTTGCCGGTTGGGTTATGAAACAGCGGCATAGTGAGCAGGAACTGCAAATGTCCAGCGCGGAAGGCTATCAGTTGTGGAAATTTTTAGTGTGCTACATTGCGCCTGCGGCTGTTTTTTTAGTGTTTCTGAACGTGGTTGGGGTTATTTAAATGACCGTTGTTGAAAAAAGCGCTTTGGTGAAATTTTCCGCTCAGCAGATGTTTGATCTGGTTAATGACATCGAAGCCTATCCGCGCTTTTTACCGTGGTGCGGCGGCAGCCGGATCCTTAAACGGGAGGGCGACATTATTGAAGCGGAGCTGTTGATTTCCAAAGGCGGATTCACAAAATCCTTTTCAACGAGAAATAAAATTGATGAGGGCGGCAGGATTACGGTGTCCTTGCTGGAAGGGCCTTTCACTTATCTGGAAGGGACATGGGATTTCATGCCGTTGCGGGAAGATGCCAGCAAGATTTCCCTGAATCTGGAATTCGAGATGCCAGGCGTGCTGGCGAGTCTGGCATTCGGCGCCGTGTTCAACCAGATATGCAATACCATGGTCGGTTCTTTTACTCAGCGGGCCAAGGAGATTTATGGCTGAGCAGCTGATTGATGTCGAGGTTGCCTACGCCAAGCCTGAAGAGCAGGTGATTGTATCTCTCAAAGTGCCGGAAGGCGCCTCTGTCGAACAGGCCATACAGGCATCGGGATTGTTAGCCCGATTTCCGGAAATTGAGCCGTCCGGAATCAAGGCGGGTATTTTTGGCAATGTCTGCAGTATGGACCAGATTTTAAAACAGGCCGATAGAGTGGAAATTTATCGGCCTTTGTTTCACGATCCCAAAGAAGCGAGACGGCAGCGCGCTGCAAAAGGATAACGTTTGCAGTGCGCTTGAAAATGCTTCAGGCGATTCAGTTCATCGGGGTGTCGGGATTATTTATTCCTCGTTCCGATTTGGGCTCTGAATTTACAGAGTCGGATTCAGTCGAACTGTCTATGCCGAATAGCCCAGTGATTTTCTCCCATAAAGTTTTTTCAATTTCCCTTGGCGGCAAATCAACCGTTGTTTCGGGCGATTCCTTGATCACAGGGAGCGCGCTGGGTTTGAAATCGCCCTGAAAACCGACAACCCGATCATTGTCGAAGAACAGCGTGATTTTCTTTTGCATTCTGGCCTCGCCTCCAGGTTGATTGGAATAAATGTAATCCCAGCGATTCTGGTGGAAAGCATCGGTCGTCATGGGCGAACCCATGATATACAGTACCTGGCGTTTGTTCATGTTGGGTCTTATCTGGTCGATCATGGACTGATCGATCATATTGCCTTGCTGGACGTCCACGGTATAAACGCCAGGCAAATTATTAAGAATAGTGGAACATGAGGCAAGCGTCAGGCTGGTCAACAGAGTTAAAGAAAAAAGCGGCTTTCCCATTTGAGGCGGCAGAATAATTTGAAAAAGACGAAATCATACCTGATGTTAAACGATTATCCTATAAAACAGTCATGCGTTTCATGCCAAAAAAACGCTACAATGTGCGATACCCTATATAAAGCTGCCACTTGAACGGCAAAATTGGAGATTTATGTTTGAAACTCAAGATTTAAAGAATGCTGGTCTCAAGGTCACGTTGCCTCGGGTCAAGATTCTGCAAATTTTAGAAAAACAGGTTGATGAACATCATCTGACGGCTGAAAAGGTTTATAAAATCCTGTTGAGCGAGGATGAGGACATCGGTCTGGCTACGGTTTACCGGGTTTTAACTCAGTTTGAAGCCGCAGGTCTGGTGACTCGGCATCATTTTGAAGGCGGAAACTCTGTTTTCGAACTGGCCAAAGGCGATCATCACGACCACATTCTCTGCATGAAATGTGGTAAAGTGGACGAGTTTACCGATGAGCTTATTGAAGCCCGTCAGAGAGAAATTGCAGAAAAACTGGGCTATGAGTTGACCGACCATAGCCTTCACTTGTACGGCTACTGTTCCGCCTGCAGAAAATCCTGATTCCCCTTTAATTTACGGACTCCATGTTTAAACCGCTTATTTTTTATATCGGCTTGCGCTATACGCGAGCCAAACGCCGTACTCGCTTCATTTCTTTTATCACATTAACCTCTATTCTGGGCATAGCTCTGGGTGTCACGGCACTGATTACGGTGTTGTCGGTCATGAATGGTTTTGAAGCCGAACTGCGCGAGCGGATTCTCGGCATGACTTCGCATGCCACGATCACCGGCAAATACGGCCGGTTGGATAATTGGCAGGAATTACTGCCGAAAATCAAACAATATCCGCATGTTGAAGCGGCCGCCCCTTTTGTCGACGGGCAAGTCATGATCAATTCCGGCCAGCGCGTCAGCGGTACCTTGTTGAGCGGGATTTTGCCTGAATATGAGTCTTCGGTTTCGGATGTCGCCAACAAAATGAAGGTGGGGCAGCTGTCTCAACTTGTTCCCGGTGAGTTTGGCGTTGTTCTGGGCGCGGAGCTGGCGAATTATCTGGGCGTTATCGTCGGCGACAAAATCACCATCATCACTCCGCAGGTCAATCCGACGCCGGCCGGCATTTTGCCGCGCATGCGGCGGTTCACCGTGACGGGCATTTTTCAAGTCGGCATGTATGAGTACGATCGCAATCTGGCAATCATTCATATTGATGATGCCGCTAAATTGTTCCGTTTAGGCGATTCGGTTTCAGGGCTCAGGATCAAGCTGGACGATTTGTTCAATGCGCCCAAGATCACGCGCGCCATGGCTGCCGATTTTTATGATGAATACCGGGTCGGCGACTGGACTCAGGCTCACAGCAACTTTTTCCGCGCGATTCAGACTGAAAAGCGGGTCATGTTTATTATCCTGCTGTTGATAGTGGCCGTAGCGGCTTTTAACATCGTATCGACGCTGGTGATGGTGGTCACGGACAAGCGCGGCGATATCGCCATCCTGAAAACCCAGGGGCTGACTTCGCGTTCGGTCATGGGCATATTTATGGTGCTGGGTACGGTCATCGGCGCCGTCGGTACGCTTTGCGGCACCATAGGCGGCGTTGCGCTGGCGTTAAATGTTGAAACGATAGTGCCGGCCATTGAGAAATTGTTTCAGGTTCAGTTCATGGCGGCCGATGTGTACTATATCAGTCAATTGCCTTCCAAACTGGTCTGGACAGATGTTTACGCAATCGCGGGCATGGCCTTCTTTTTGTCGCTGGCGGCGACGATTTATCCTGCCTGGCAGGCATCCAAAATCAATCCTGCGGAAGTTCTGAGATATGAATAAGACTAGCATTCTGGAATGCCGGCAATTAACCAAACGCTACAATCAGGGCGGACTGGACGTTGAAGTCCTCAAGGGCGTCAACCTGAGCATTGAAATTGGTGACCGCGTCGCCATCATGGGCGCCTCGGGTTCCGGCAAGAGCACCTTGCTGCATCTGTTGGGCGGCCTTGAAAAAGCCAGCGGCGGCGAGGTCGTGCTCGATAACGTCAATCTGAATAAAGTCAGCTCAACAAGGCTGGCCAAGTTAAGAAACAGTTCCTTGGGTTTTATCTATCAGTCTCATCATCTGCTGGGCGAATTTACCGTATTGGAAAATGCGGCGATGCCTTTGCTGATAGCAGGTCTTTCGGTAAAAGAGGCGCGTATCCGCGCCATAGAGTTATTGCAGCGGGTAGGGTTGGGGCATCGCATCGAACACAAGCCCGGGGAAATATCGGGCGGAGAGAGGCAGCGTGCGGCCATAGCCAGGGCGCTTATCAACAAGCCCAAATGTGTTCTGGCTGACGAGCCGACCGGCAATCTGGACAGCAAGACGGCGGACCAGATTTACCAGTTGATGCTGGAGTTAAACCAGGAGCTGAATGTCAGTTTTCTGGTGGTGACCCATGATCATGATCTGGCATCAAGGATGGGTAAGGTGCTGCATATGGAAGATGGTGTGATAGTCGCTTGAAGATGAAGGTTAAACAGGCTGTACGCTTGTTTAACCGCAACTTCTGCGCTTATCTCTGCTTTCTTTCCGTCCATTTTTTCATGACATGGTAGCGCCAGAATTCATTGACGCCGAAATATCCGGCGGTTGAACACATAATGCCCACGACCAGGCAGCCGACAAGAAACGGCTCCCAGGTATTGCCGATCCCTGTCATGATGCTGTCTACAGAGAACTCAAAGTCTTTGCTGGGCGAGGGTTCATTTAAGAACCAAAGTCCGGCCAGGTAGGCAAAATAAAACATCGGCGGCATGGTCAAGGGATTGGTTATCCAGACCAGCGCGACGGAAATCGGCAGGTTGGCTCTGAGATAAAATGCCGCTGCGGCTGCAATGGCCATTTGCCCCGGTGTTGGAATCCAGGCTACAAAAAGACCTATGGCAGCGGCCATGGACACGGACCGGCGGTTTAAATGCCAGAGGTTGGGGTCATGCAGCCTGTCGCCCAGAAACTGAAGATTTTTATGATTTTTAATTGTTTCGGGTTTGGGCAGGTATTTTTGTATCAGTTTTTTGGGCATTATGTCTGCATTACAAAGTTGCTTAATCCACCAAGTCTATCAGGTTTTTGTTGACCCCAAAATACCAGGAACGAATGCTTGTTTCCACGCTGTTATTTTTAGCTGGCGTTTTGCTGGTCCAGCAGTTGCCGACGTTGCCGGCTGCCGAGTGGCTGGCGGTCGGCGCAGTCATTGCCGGTTTGATGGCATGGCGGCGCCTTTGGCGCGGGCTGTTTTTCATGGTGGGCGTTTTATGGGCGGTGCTGTTTGCAATGAACAGGCTGTCGGACAGGCTGCCCCAGCCGCTTGAAGGGATCGATATACCCGTTAAAGGCATTATTGCCGATTTGCCGGAACAGGATGAAAAGCGCGCCCGCTTCGATTTTGTTGTTACCGATTCCGCCCGCGATCTGCCTTCGAAAGTTAAATTAAGCTGGTATTACCCCAAACATGTGATTAAGGCCGGCCAGCATTGGTCGTTTACGGTCAAGTTGAAGCGTCCGCATGGCAATTTGAATCCCGGCGCGTTTGACTATGAGCGCTGGCTATTCACGGAAGGCATCGGTGCGACAGGGTATGTGCGCAATAGTCCGGCGCCTGTACTGCTGTCCGATGAGCCGGCCTGGTACAGTATTTCGGCAGGGCGGCAGCTTATAATCGACCGGTTGTCGCAGCAGTTGGGCGACAGTCAGAGCGTGGCGCTTGTTAAAGCGCTGGCTATTGGCGATGGCGGCAGTATCCCGCAGGCGCAATGGGAGGTTTTTCGCAAGACCGGCACGCTCCATCTGATGGTGATTTCCGGTTCGCATATCGGTTTGATCGCCGGGCTGGTTTATTTTGTCGTGCTCAGGTGCTGGGCGTGGACGAACCTGTTAGCCTGGCCGCCTCAGCGAGTTGCCGCATTGTCGGCATTGGTCGCCGGCAGCCTGTATTCGGCATTGGCCGGATTTTCGGTACCGACACAGCGCGCGGTGGTCATGCTGGCTATTTTCATGGCCGCCATTGTTCTTCAGCGCAATACCCATTCGTTCAACACGCTGGCCGTCGCCCTGTTCGCGGTTTTATTGCTGGATCCGTCGGCCGTCCTGTCGGCAGGGTTCTGGCTTTCATTTCTGGCTGTGGCAGTGATTGTCTATGCCGTTGACGGGCGCCTGGGCAGGCCCGGCTATCTGGAAGGCGTCATAAAGATAAATTGGGCTACGACCGTGGCTTTATCGCCGTTGTCATTGTTGTTTTTTCAGCAGATTTCGTTGATTGCGCCGTTGGCTAATCTGATTGCGGTGCCTGTTGTCAGTTTTCTGGCTGTGCCGCTGTCGCTGCTGGTGGTGATAACGGTGTTTGTATGGCCGGCATTGGCCGGTAAGCTGTTTTTTCTCGTCGATGCCGTGCTGCAAGGCTTGTGGTGGATTTTGAACGAATTGGCGACGGCGCCTCTGTCCGTAATTAATCATGCGCAGCCTCCGCTCTGGGCGTTGTGCTTCGCCGTACCGGGTGTGCTGGTAATGCTTGCGCCAGCCGGCATGCCGGCCCGCTGGCTGGGCCTGGTTATGTTTCTGCCGCTGGCCTTTACGGAATCGGAACGCCTTGAATCGGACGATTTCAGGATGACTTTGCTGGATGTCGGTCAAGGTCTGTCGGCGGTCGTGCAAACGTCTCATCATGTGCTTGTGTTTGATGCCGGCGCGAAGTTTTCCGAGCAAAGCGATATGGGCCAGAGCGTGCTGCTGCCTTTTTTACGTCAGCAGGGCGTCGAGAAAATCGATAGCCTGATCATCAGCCATGGCGATAATGACCATATTGGCGGCGCCGAATCATTACTGGCAGGCATTGAGGCCGAACAAGTGCTTACCAGTGTGCCGCAGCAGCTAAGCGGCCATTCGCCCGTTGCGTGTGCGGCAGGGCAGTCCTGGCAGTGGGATGGCATGGCATTCATGATGTTGTCGCCGCGCTCGTCCGGTTTCGTTTCAGAAAACGACAATTCCTGCGTCCTGAGAATTCAGTCTGATAAGGGCTCTGTGCTGTTGACGGGCGATATCGAAGCGGCGGCGGAATCCTGGCTGGTTGAGACTTATGGCGAGCATCTAAAGACGGATGTGCTGATCGCAGCGCACCACGGCAGTAAAACCTCATCAACTTCGACATTTCTGCAAACCGTTCAGCCCGATTATGTGCTCATTCCGGCCGGCTATCGCAATCAATTCGGCTTTCCTCATCAGTCCGTATTGAAGCGCTATCAGGACATAAATGCGAAATGGCTGAATGTTGCCGATCAAGGCGCGATTTTCGTAGAAGTTGGTAAAGAATCGCTAGACGTTCATACCATGCGGGCAACCGAAAACAAATATTGGAACAGCCGCTAATTCAGTTTGCTGGTTATTTGCTCAGTTGCAAACGTAGGGCAAAATAAACCTGAAGACCCCATCTTCCTGGCGCACCAAGTTTCTCAGGCCCAAAGCCTGAAATCTGGCCTCCTTGTGCAATCCCTTTTTGTAATTGTCTTCGGTTTTCAGCGCTTCGCCATTGTCGGTGGAAAATGAATGATCAGATAAGTCTTTCAATTTATGAACAAATTCCAATGTTAGTTGGAACTCTTCTGTTTTTTGGCTAATGCGGCCCAAAGCCGTTTCGAATGCACGTCTCTCCAGCGTAACCGGAATTTTGGTTTTCGTGGCATTCAGGTCGGCAGACTTTACCGAAAAAGAAAACAATTCGTCAGCAAAGAAAATCACTTCCGGCGCTATCGATAGCCGAAAGAACGTATCGCGGTGATTTTCCATGGCTAAATCGCCGCCGTTCAGCAAGGTCGCCAGGGCAACCAACTCCGCTTGAATTGCCGCTTGCCCGGCAACTTCGATCCAGCCAAAAGGATGCAAAACAATATTTTCCATCAATGTGGCGAATTCAAAGCCGCGCAGGTGCGCCGCCAAGCCCAAGACCAGGGTCGATTGTCTGGAGGTTAAATGCAAATTTAAAGGCTTATCCTTGCCCAGTGTCCCGGCTAACACCGGCTTAGCGGGATCAATAGGCAAGGTAATGCCGTACTTGTATGGCTGGAACAAATAGCCGGCGATAAAGCTGTCCGGCAGGGCCTTTAATTCGGCTGCCAGCGCCGAGCGGTCACCATCAAAATCGTCATACAGCGCCTTGATATACGGGATTCTGTTGTCAGAGGGCCCGCCTCGTTCAATATCGGTTATCGAGATCCATGCCAAACGCTCGTCGGCGTTGAGCCTCTGCCGCAAAAACAAATAGCCTTCCAGCGATAAGCCAATCTGAAAAATATCCAGATAATATTCGGTCAACGCATGATTGGGGGCAGCACCTTGCACCTGCCGATATGGCTTTAAACTGCGCCAAGGCGTGAACGTGTAATGCGTTTCAAACAGCAATCCGGCTTCTTCGCGTAACTCCCGTTTCAGGGTTTCCGGCAAGGCTTCTTTGATCAGCTCGGAATTGGGCGATTGCAGCGCTTTAAGTAGCGCAGCTTTGTCCGTTATTGGCACGTCGCTTTGATTAGCCCTGCCGCCGATTAATCCATAGTCGCCTGCCGATTTATCGAAGCGTTTTTGCGTGTCTTCGCGCTGGTAAAACAAAATCTTGCCGTCGAGTTTGATAATACTCCAGGCGACGTAACAATAACGGATAGGTTGCGCCTGTTGACTGGCGTGATTCTCGTATCGAGCGTTCTCAATCAAGCTCAACACGTCGCGTTGCTGATTCTTCTTGTCATTGGAAATACCTTGGGTATTCCAGAAATTAGGCGCAAATAAATGCGACTCGCTGTCGCTCAGCGCCGTTAAAACCGAGGTTGCCATTAATTGAGCGGGGAAAGAAACGAAACACCATTCGTCTTTTTGCAAATAATCGGCATTTAATGTGGCCAGCGTATCCAACAGCAGTTCGCACAGATCGACGGCATTTTTAGCGGTCGACTGTTTAATAGCCTCTTGCCCGCAGAGCTTATTGACTAAATCGTCACGCTTGACGCTGTAAAAATCACCTTCTTCCTCTGCATAACGGGGTAAATGAGGAATCAGCGCTTGAATGAGTTTTTTCATGGTTTTATTTATTTTGGGCAAATGCATCCTTATGCCGCGTGCGTATAGCCATGATTACCAGATGACTTGCAGGCCATGTTGGCTGTAATGTCCGAATTGGTTATCCTTGGAAATGAGCACTAAGTCGCGCGAGATGGCCTGCCAGATCAGCATCCTGTCGAAAGGGTCTTTATGCGAGAGTTTGGGCAGTTGATAGAACAGGGCCGCTTCTTCCGGGGATAACGATATTCTTGCAAATCCCATGTCATCGGCAACGGCGAGTAAATCATCCGGCTTGCAGCCCAGAGTCAATTTACCCAGCGTGTACTTCAACGAAATTTCCCAGAATGTAATGCTGCTGATAAAGACGTTGTTATTGGTATTTTCCAAAACAGCGATAGCCTGCTGTCCGAGTTTCTCAGGCTGCCAAATTGACCATAGAAAGCTATGGGTGTCGAGCAAATAATCGTTCACGATTGCAGAAACTCATCGTCGGTTATCTTAAAATTCTCGTCAATAGCAAATTCCACTTTACCTTTCAATAATCCCAGCGGTCTTTTTTTAGCGGACTTTCTTTTTAAAGACAAAATAAATCTTAAAGCTTCTTCCGCTTGATCCAAGGGTAAAGTATGTATTTCTTTTAATACGGCTTGTTCGATTTCTGTTTTATTCATGGAATGACTCCAATTTACAAAGTTTGGAATGACGATTATCAGTCCATTCGGATGAATGAGGTCTTGTGCTCGATGGCGACGGCCGGGCTAATCCTGAACCTACCGGTTCCAGTCGACATCGTTGCGTATGAAATGTTCATTCATCGTGTCAAGATGCGATTTCAGATAACAGGGCATGGATTCGATAATCAGTTCATCCATATTCGCGACCCAGTCGCGCTCCACCATATATTGCGCTTGTTGTCAAAGTTGGTCAGGTATTACAGTTTTTACGACTGTGGTCATGACGGTAATGCCTCTAGAAACTGGAATTATAAATATGACGTGCTAATTCAAAAAGATAGTCTTTTTGATAGTCAAAATATTTAAACTGATAATTTAAACAATGAAATTTTCTAATTTGCTCTTCGTCTTGCGGAATATAAACCTCACCGATCGAGGTTAAAAACCAAAACGTTTGATAGAGCCCTTTAATAAAAAAATCACTGTCACTTGCATTGTCATTATTCTTTTGTAAGTTATTTAATGCATCATGAAAATTAATAGCTTGTCGAGCATGGCTATTATATTTCATGAGTAGAGCAGCATAGTTTTCGACTAAAGGTATTTTCCTCTGATTATAATTTTCAGTGTTCTTTTTATGAGGGGGGTCGCCTATTCTTGCTTTCATTTCATCTTCACGGAGCACATTAGTGAACAATCTCAACAAATGACTTTCATAGGGTAATAATTTGTCACCCAGATCAAACATAGCTCGCATATTAACGATAAACAAATAAGCTACATCTTGAGGATTTAGTTGTTCAAATACTTTTCCATGCGCTAACCAATTACGACTCATTTTCATTATCCATGAAAAGGCATATGCTCCGTTTTGTTTATTCTGTTTATTTAGTTGCTTGGGTTCAGCCGCTTCCCATTCATGCGCTAATGTTCTAATAAAGAGTTTGTACAGAGAGGAATTATTACTCGGTGCGCGCAAGGGTAAAAACTTTTCTAACACTTTTATATAATCTTGCAGATCATCGATGCTAACCTTTTTTTCAGTTTCTGAAATAAAGTGATTAAATCTCAAATCATCTTTGGTCAGTTTGTTTTCTTCGATTAACTTTACTATATGTCGACACCCTTCAATAATCCCCCGTCTCAAAACCAAATAATTATTTTTTCGTAATTTTCCAACCAATCTCCAAGATACTGCTTGGCTTCATTTAAACTTTTATTGATTTCTTTAGGCGGTTCGATACGACAGCGTCGATAAGCCTCACAGAATCTGTTATAAGTATTTTTGTAATTTCCGTCATTCAAATTATTGAAATGATTTTCAAGATATTGGCACAAACCTTCAATATCTTCTGATTCTATCAACTCAGAGCATTTTATTACCGTTTCATCACTTAGATCATTTTTGATGGTTTCTAGAATCTTGTTAGAAAAATCATCATCACCTTGTTTATAAGCCTCACGCAATTCATCTATCCGACTTATATTAATATCTGCATTAGCGGTTAAAAATCTAATTTGTTCTTTAGGAAATCCTTGCTCTAACAAATATAAAAACAAATTCATTCCGCTCTCTTGTAAAAACTCTTGCTCAGTAATTTTAAATTGCTTTGCAAGTTCTTTTACTTCGTTTGAATGCTCTGAATTCTCCAAGTTTATATCCAATACAATCAAATCGAATTGCCATAAACAACTAGTAATCGCTTTTTTTGCTTCAGTAAAATCTGTTTTTACAAAAACCTCTCTCTTATTAAACCAAGCAATTTTTTTTTGTTCTGAAAACTCGTCTTCAACCCATAATATTTTTAGCATTTTCACTCCATATTGGATTTTCTTTTTATTTTAAGGAGAGGCAAGTCATTTACTAGCAAGTCTTTTTTAAAAAATAGAGTTACCTGAAATTGAGTCTCTTGCTGAGAAACCAACAAACTTTCTTCTGGATTTTCGGTGCCGTTGAGTTGTTTTAAATCTTCTTGAATGGCATCCAAGCCTTTCCCTGTGCCTAATATTGTTGGGCTTTTATCTTTAACTGAATTTTTCCAACTACAAGATAGATACGTTTTGTCGTTGATGGTTTTTTCATCAAAAACTAACGTTAAAAATTCATCTTTATCATGATCTGCATATTTAAACGCATTAAATAAAATTTCTGAAAAATAACCAAACAATAGCGCTTCGGCATAACTTTCGGAAAGTATGAAAACTTTTCTCCACAACGGGCTAATTTCGGTTATTTGAATCGGTCGCAAATTTTGGTTAATCCATTCAATGGGGCTTAATGACTTGATGAGTAAAATATCATCTTCAAATTTTTGCTTTAAGGCATTAAGGCTTGCATTTTTTTTGGATAAAATTTTATCACGGATGCTATTAAGTCCCGCATAATGTTGATTGAGAAAACGTGCTGTTACGCGGCTAGCCGCATAATTCAAAATATCTTCGATAGATTTGGTACTCTCGGCAGCGTCCGGAGTTCGGCGACAACGTCTGATAAGTTGTCGGAAACTTTCAGCACTGGTGTTGGCGTATCGTTGGCGTAGTAATTCGCCTTGCAACTTGATGGTGACTTCTGAATGGTAAGCTTCATGCAGCAATAAAACATCTTTACGACATTCAGGATTGTTTTTTAAACGCTCAGCAACTTGATAAATGGTATCTGGAAAAATGACATTACCTAAAGAATGCGTAAATTGTTCTACTAATCTTTGCATTCGATGGTTGGCATCCTCGAGTTCCTGCTTCTGTTCGGTTATTTTTTCTTCTTGTTCAATGCTAGCCAAACAAATCTCTTCAAAGCTTTTGTCTATATCGCCGATATTTTTAAAGACTTCTTTAATGAACTCTCTTGCCAAATCGTATTTTTTGCCAAATTTGTAAATGGAAATCCTTAACAAAATAAGAAAAACCTTCGCATTTTGAGTTCTGTAGGAAGACATTGTTATTCCTTCCATAAAAATTTGACCCAACCTTCGAAGATCATAGGGAAAATAGCGTTTAGCTTTATTTAAATCCTTTTCAACACCTTTACCTTGCTCGTAGCAATTCGATAGATAAAGCTCAATAAATGTCTCGGTTAATGCATCTCTATCTTCATCATGTCTTGTTCTTTCAAAGATTTCATAGGCTTTTTCAAAGCACTCAAATGCTCGTTTGTCGCTTTGTTCGACACCTTTGCCGGAAAAATAGAGAATGCCTAATAGTAAGTAGGCTTCAGGTGCATGATGCCCAAGTGTTTCTTTTGTACACCAGTTAAATGCGAATTCATAAAATGCTTTATCGCTACCTTTACCTAACAAACACTGTGGAATGGCTAGAGAAAGATAGGCATTAGTTAACCAATTATTAGCCTCAACATGACCTTCCCCGGCCGCGCCCATCATAAATTTCATACCATGTTCATAGTTCTTCTCAACACCATTGCCTTGAAGATAATATCCAGCCATGCGGTATTGAAAATCAATATCTGTGATGCCAGCTGACTCAAACCACTTGTCAGCCAACTTAATATTTATCTCAACCCCTCTGCCAGATTCATAGCAACAAGCTAAGCGATATTGAGCTTCGGCAACACCATTTTCAGCTGCTTTTTCGTACCAATGAAATGCCTGTTCATCGCTTTGCTCAACAAATCTACTCTGAGCATACAAATTACCTAACAACAAATAAGCTTCGGGATCGACTTCAGCATGTTCAATCGATTTTCTAATCCATTTCAAAGCAAATTCATCGCTTTGTTCAGCGCCTTTGCCATCAAAATAATATCGTGCTAACCAATAATAGGATTCTGCGCAACCTTGTTCGCCGGCTATTCTGAAGCAGTTAAACGCAAGCCCGTCATTTTGCTCTGTGCCAATGCCATTTCGATAACATTGGCCTAGCCAATAATTTGCCTCGGCATGATTTTGTTCAGCAGCCTTTTTAAACCACATAAAGGCCATATTATCATCTCCTCCACTCCATTCTATCGCCATAGCCTGGCTGACAGCTAAGTCGAACGCGGGATCAACATTTTTACCAGCAACAAACCCCTTAAGCCACTTCTCGACTATCTGTTTGGTGTGCTGTCCTCGACTCTTGCCTAAAAGATAATACAAACCCAACGCAAATTGGGCGTTCACATGGCCTTGCTCAGCCGCTTTTATATGCCAATCAAAAGCAAATTCGGTATTTTTCTCAACATCCGTACCGTTGGCATAGCACAAAGCCAACTCGAACTGCGCTTGCGCATCGCCATCGTTTGCTTTTTGTTGCAGTTCGGAAGTTGAGAGTGTGTTTTTTTCGGTCATGATCTCGTCCTTTGGGTTTTCTGGTTTTTTATTCGTGTACTTGTGGCAATAGCGTTACGGCTATTGCCTTTGTCCTGGAATCCTGCTTGCCTGTCAATCCAGCGGTGTCTTTGAAATCACCGTTCAATAAATTCGACTTTAACCGCCATATTCAACGCTTTTCCGATCTCTTCCAATACTGTTTTCGCAGTGTACTTATTGACATGGGTCGTTATGCACCATCCTTCACAGTGTCTTTGCGCCTGGTAGCCGTTCACCGGTGTTCTGGCTATGAGTGGAACCGAGGCGACTACTTTATTCAGCCTTGCTACCCGCTCCAGGCCAAAGGCTCTCAATGTCTTCACAAACGTTTCGGCGATAGTTGGTTCTTCTATTACTTTGTCAGACATTTTTACTCTTAATCGACCGCCTGGTTTGCGGGTACGATTTCTGTCTTTCTTGTGGAAATTTGCTTTCTCCATCGGACGCGCATTATAGTTTGACGCGTAATTATTCACGGTGGATTTGATTTCCGCCTCAAACGCCTGCAATTTGCGGCATGAATCATTTAGTGCTGCGACCCGCGAAAAATCGCCTACTAAATTGGCTTCAGCACCTGCCATTTTTAAATCGTCGGTGGCGCGCTTCAACGTAGCGAATAATTCGATGAATTTCGTGGTTACGGCTTCAGGTAATCTGTTCATGTGTGCATTCTCCATGATTTATGTTTGATTGATTTGGCTAAATGTTTTGCTTCAACCACTGTGCTGCCGTGATTGTCGCTTTATGTTCAAAATGAAATAGAGACAAAATTACCTATTGTTGAAGCTGCTTCTGTTAGGTCAAGTCCGCTTTCACAACATGGTGTGTAGTATCAGATAAATCGATGTTGTTGTAATGGGAGAGCTGTGGGAGTTTTTGGGTTATATCAAGAACCAAATGATTTACTGAAATTCCGCAGGATGCTCGGATTCTCAATACGAAAATTTGATAATTTTAGATGCAGCGAAATTTTTGCGCAGTTGCAGTGTGGCAAATGTAAGCGCCATTTACTTTCTCTCCCTAAAGAATTTTTCGCATCACTAATAACCGAGTTCTTTACTACGGAATTAAATAGGACTAAAATAGTCCTTAATTAGAGAGGTAGGTATGTTACGGTTGAGCAAGCTAACTGATTATGCAACGGTCATCTTGAGCTTTATGGCAAGGGATCGATCGCATGTGCATGCGGCTATGGAAATTGCGGCGGCAACGGGTATTGCTTTGCCAACGGTCAGCAAGATTCTCAAGTTGCTCGTGAAAGCGGATGTGCTGATATCCACGCGCGGCGCCAAAGGCGGCTATGCATTGGCCAGGGTTCCCGAGAAAATCAGCGTGGCAGCCATTATCAGCGCGCTGGAAGGGCCGATTGCGCTGACCGAATGCAGTATTTCCCATCAAGGCTGTGAGCAGGCTACGGGCTGCGATATTCGCAGCAACTGGGGGGTAATTAACCGGACGATTCATAACGCCCTGGAGTCCGTGACTCTGGCGGATTTGATCAGACCTACCGTCGTGCCGGAAGAGGTTTTCATTCCGGTGACCAGTTTATATCGTTAAATTTAGAGTTGTTTATGTCAACAAGTGCGAAAGAAATCGAGAAGCTGATTGGCCGGGAATACAAACAGGGCTTTGTGACCGAGCTGGAAACCACTACTTTCCCGCCCGGATTGAATGAAGACGTCATTCATAAGCTGTCCAAAGTCAAGGACGAGCCCGAGTTTATGCTCGAGTACCGGCTGAAGGCATTCCGTCACTGGCAGACCATGCAGTCGCCGACCTGGGCTTTCGTCAATTTTGCCCCGATTGACTATCAGGATATCAGCTACTATTCAGCGCCCAAACGCAAGGAAGACGGGCCGAAAAGCCTGGGCGAAGTCGATCCGCAAGTGCTGGAAGCCTACAAGAAGCTGGGCATTCCATTAGACGAACAGGAGCGGCTGGCCGGCGTAGCTGTCGATGCGGTGTTTGACAGCGTATCGGTGGCGACGACATTCAAGGGCAAGCTGAAAGATGCCGGCATTATTTTCTGCCCGATCTCGGAAGCCCTGCGCGATTATCCGGAACTGGTCCAGCAATACCTGGGCTCGGTCGTGCCGCATACCGACAACTTTTTTGCCGCGCTCAATGCGGCCGTGTTTACGGACGGCTCGTTCGTCTACATTCCGAAAGGCGTGCGCTGCCCGATGGAGTTGTCGACCTATTTCCGCATCAATGCCGCCAATACCGGGCAGTTTGAAAGAACGCTGATCATCGCCGACGAAGGCAGTTATGTCAGTTATCTGGAAGGCTGTACGGCGCCCATGCGCGACGAAAACCAATTGCATGCGGCCGTGGTCGAACTGGTCGCCTTGAAGAATGCGACGATCAAATATTCCACCGTGCAGAACTGGTATCCGGGCGATAAGGAAGGCAAGGGCGGCATTTACAATTTCGTGACCAAGCGGGCCGACTGCCGCGGCGAAAACTCCAAAGTCTCATGGACGCAAGTGGAGACTGGTTCGGCGATCACCTGGAAATACCCCAGCTGCATTTTGACTGGCGACAATTCGATTGGCGAGTTTTATTCGGTCGCGCTGACCAATAATTTTCAGCAGGCCGATACCGGCACCAAGATGATCCATATCGGCAAAAATACCCGCAGCACGATTGTTTCGAAAGGCATTTCGGCCGGCCGCGCGCAGAATACCTATCGCGGCCTGGTCAAAGTGCTGAAGAATGCCGAGAATGCGCGTAACTATACGCAATGCGACTCCTTGCTGATCGGCGACAAATGTGGTGCGCATACGTTCCCGTATGTCGAAGTCAAGCAGCCTTCGGCGCAGGTCGAGCATGAAGCGACGACCTCCAAGATCAGCGAAGACCAGCTGTTTTTCTGCCAGCAGCGCGGCCTGTCGGCGGAAGATGCCGTGTCGATGATCGTGAACGGCTTCTGTAAGGAAGTGTTCAAGGAATTGCCGATGGAATTTGCGGTCGAGGCGCAGGCTCTACTGGGGCTGAGCCTGGAAGGTTCGGTAGGGTAAGGCTGTTGGGGTTGCGAAATGAAAAATGAATATACCGCGATTGTAAAGCAGGAAGGCGATTGGTGGATAGGCTGGATCGAGGAGATTCCCGGCGTCAATTGCCAGGAAGCAACGCATGACGAATTATTGGAAAGTTTAAAAGTAACCTTGCAGGAAGCATTGGCATTCAATCGAGAAGAGGCTTTAGCAAATGCAGGCGCTCATTATAAAGAAGAACGCATTGCCATATGAAGCGCACGGAGTTGCTCAAATATTTGAAAGCACAAGGTTGTGAATTGTTAAGAGAAGGCGGACGGCATTCATGGTGGCACAATCCATCGCAAAATAGTCGTTCAGCCATTCCACGGCATAGTGAGATCAAAGATATTTTGGCCAATAAGATTTGCAAAGATTTGGGCATAAAACCCATCAAATAGTTTATTAATTGGACTGACAATAACCTAAGTCCAACAAAAGAAATTTAATTTAATCAGGTAAAACAAATATGCTCAGCATAGAAAATCTTCACGTCAGCGTAGGCGACAAGCCCATTCTCAAAGGCATCAATCTGCAGATCAATGCCGGCGAGATTCACGCCATCATGGGGCCGAACGGTTCCGGCAAAAGCACTCTGTCGCATGTATTGTCGGGCAAGAGCGGTTATACCGTCACGGAAGGCTCTGTCACTTACCAGAACAAGAATCTGGTGGACATGGCGCCTGAAATCCGCGCGCGCGAAGGTGTATTTCTGGCCTTTCAGTATCCGGTAGAAATTCCGGGCGTCAGCAATATTTACTTATTGAAAGCAGCGTTGAACGCCATTCGCAAACATCACGGCCAGCCGGAAGTCGATGCGATGGATTTCCTGACCTTGGTCAAGGACAAGGTCCGCCTGCTGGAAATGGATGAACGGTTCCTGTACCGCGCCGTCAATGAAGGTTTTTCGGGCGGTGAAAAGAAACGCAATGAGATCCTGCAGATGGCGATACTGGAGCCCAAATTGTGCATTCTCGATGAAACCGATTCGGGTCTGGACATCGATGCGCTGAGGATCGTCGCAGACGGCGTCAACTCCTTGCGTTCGCCGGAGCGCTCGTTTGTCATGGTGACGCATTATCAGCGTCTGCTGAATTACATCAAACCGGATTTCGTGCATGTACTGGCTCACGGGCAAATCGTCAAATCCGGCGGTCCCGAGCTGGCATTGGAACTGGAAGAGAAAGGTTACAGTTGGATTGAGGCTGCTTGATGACTACAGCAACAGCAAGCCGTTATACGGCTGAATATCAAACCATAGCGCCAGCTTTGCCCGGGCAATCTCTGCCGTGGCTGCAGCAATTAAGAAGCGAGGCGCTGGCGGCATTTTCAGTGCATGGTTTTCCGTCGCTGCGCGAAGAAGAATGGCGTTATACGAACGTGTCCGCGATCGAGAAAAAACTGTTTAAACCGGTCACCGGTTTAACGGCCGGTAGCGTTGACGCGGACTGGCTGAAACAGCACCAACTGGAAGATGCTTGGTCAATCGTGCTGGTGGACGGACACTTTTCAGCTGAATTATCGGCGCTGGACGGTCTGCCCGAGCCGGTCTCCGTGATGAGCATGGCCGAGGCGCTGAATTCGCAGTCTGCGCTGCTGGAGCAGCATGTGGGCCGTGCCGTGGTGAATGAGGAAAACAGTTTCATCGCTTTTAACATGGCCTGGTTCACCGATGGATTGTTTGTACATGTGCCGGCTAAACAAGTATTGGCTAAGCCGGTGCAGTTGCTGCACATCGTCACGCAGGCCGATACGCTGGCTGCAACGCGCAATATCATCGTTATCGATGACATGGCTGAAGCGCAAGTTATAGAGACGTTCGTCGGCCTGGATCAGACTTATCTGTCGGCAGCCGTTACCGAAGTGTTCGTTGGGCCTAATGCGGACCTGACCCTGTTTAAACAGCAAAGCGAGTCCGAGAAAGCTTACCATTTCGGCGGCATTTACGTTAAGCAGGCGCGCGATGCACGGTTCAAGCACCATAACTTCGCCTTTGGCAGCCTGCTGGCGCGCAGCGATATCCATGCCGATCTCGATCATGCGTCCGAATGCGAGCTGAACGGCCTGTTTTTAGGCGGCAAACGCCAGCATATCGACAACCATACGCGCATCAACCACTTGAAGCCGCGCGGAATCAGCCGCGAAGTCTACAAAGGCGTGCTCGGCGACAGGGCGCGCGGCGTGTTCCAGGGGCGCGTGATTGTGGCGCAGGATGCGCAGAACACCGATTCGGAAATGAATAACCGCAATCTGCTGTTGTCCGAAGATGCCGAAGTCGACACCAAGCCGCAGCTGGAAATCTATGCTGATGACGTCAAATGCGGGCATGGCGTGACGGTAGGCCAGCTCGATGAAAAATCGATTTTTTACCTGCAATCGCGCTGCGTTGATGAGGAAACGGCCCGCAATATGCTGACTTTCGCGTTTGCCAACGAGATGGTCGATAAGGTCAAGATCAAAACTCTTCACGATAGAATTCTGGAGCAGGTGTTGACGCGGTTCCCACAGGAAGGCGTCAAAAAGGAATGGCTGTAAGCCGAGACGGCATTTTTCAAGTTAATCAAGATAAATAGTATGTGGCGCTGCTGGCCCAGCAGCGCATAAACTCTGGAAATATTTAAAGTTATGACCCATTTTCCCGTAGCAAAAATTCGTGCCGATTTTCCTATTCTGGACCAGAAAATCCGCAACAAGCCTTTGGTTTACCTGGATAATGCCGCCACCTGCCAGAAGCCCAACGTGGTCATCGACAGCATCTCGCATTTGTATCGCCATGATTACGCCAACGTGCATCGCGGCGTGCATACCTTGAGCGTGCGCTCCTCCGAGTTCTTCGAAAGCGCTCGCATCAAGGTCAAGGAATTTATCAACGCGGCCAGCGACAAAGAGGTTATTTTTGTCAGAGGCACGACAGAAGCCATCAACCTGGTCGCTCAAACCTTCGGCCGGGCCAATATCAAAGCCGGCGACGAAATCGTGATCAGCGGCATGGAGCATCACTCCAATATCGTGCCCTGGCAAATGCTGTGCCAGCAGACCGGCGCGGTATTGAAAGTCGCGCCGATCAATCACAAAGGCGAATTGATTTACGATGAATTTGAAAAACTGCTGAACGATAAAACCAAGCTGGTTTCCATCGTGCATATGTCCAATGCCCTGGGCACAGTCAATCCGGTCAGGAAGATCATTGCCGCAGCGCACAGCAAGGGCATTCCGGTATTGTTGGACGGCGCGCAGGCCATTCCGCACATGCCGGTTGACGTGCAGGAACTGGATTGCGATTTTTACGCTTTCTCGGGCCATAAATTGTATGGTCCGTCCGGCGTCGGCGTCTTATATGGCAAGCAGGCGCTGCTGGAAGCCATGCCTCCGTATCAGGGCGGCGGCGACATGATACGCAAGGTTACTTTCGAAGAAACCGAATATAATGTGCTGCCGTACAAGTTTGAAGCCGGCACGCCCAGCATTGCCGATGTGATCGGGCTCGGCGCCGCCATCGACTATCTGAATGAAGTCGGCATGGAAGCCATCGCCGCTTACGAGGCTGAGTTGCTGGCTTACGCCACTGAACAGGCCAGGCAGATCAAGGGGCTGCGCATTATCGGCGAGGCCGAAAACAAAGGCGCGATTCTGTCTTTCGTACTCGACAGGATCCATCCGCACGATATCGGCACCATGCTGGACAGTCTGGGCATCGCGGTCAGGGCGGGGCACCATTGCGCCATGCCGGTGATGGATTTCTTCGAGGTTCCGGCCACGGCAAGAGCTTCATTTGCCATGTACAACACCAAGGAAGAAATCGACGTGCTGATGCAGGGAATAAAATCCTTGATTGAGGTATTTGGCTGAAATAGTTGGTCTCGAATCAGTTCAAAAAGAACTTTCCTCGTTTACCGAATTTAACAGAGAACACATATGTTTGATGACTTACGCGACCTCTACCAAGAGGTCATTTTTGACCATAACAGAAACCCGCGCAATTTCCGTGTCATGGAAAATGCGGACCGGCAGGTGGAAGGCTTCAATCCGCTGTGCGGCGACCGTTTGACATTATTCTTGAAGATGGACGGCGATGTGATTGCGGACGCCAGTTTTCAGGGCTCGGGATGCGCCATTTCCACGGCATCGGTTTCGCTGATGACTGAAATCATCAAGGGTAAAACCGAGCAGGAAGCCGAAGAGTTGTTCAAACAGTTCCACGAAATGACCACCGGCAAGGACGAACAGGCGAGCTTGGCTGCCGTCGGCAAACTGGCCGTGCTGGCCGGCGTGCGCGAGTACCCGGCGCGCGTGAAATGCGCAACGCTGGCGTGGCATACGCTGGATGCGGCGTTAAAGAACGAGAAAAAATCGATTTCCACGGAATAAACTATGATGTAAGCGCCTGGGTGATGAATATGGTAAACCAGAAGGCCGTTCGACCGCTTGTTGCACCGTAGGGTCGAATTCATTCGACCCGCAAGCCTCAGCATAATGCTACTCCGAGGCCAACTACCTTCTCTATACGAATCTTTGCAAGGCATGAACATAACTAATCAGCCGTATATCGGTCAGCTTGCCGTTCTATACGAAGGCAATGGCGACCTGTTGCCGTATCAGCAATTGGCTGCGCGGCTGGGCGTGCCGCTTTATCAGGGGCTTACGAAAGACATTCCCGAACCCTTTTTGCTGACTTGGCGCGATGGGGCATTAAAATTGCTCGACAGGGAACTGCTCAAGAAAGGCGGGTTATCCGTCGATATTGAGCCGCGCAGCGGCGAGCAGCGCTCATGGCCGGCACCGAAGCAAGACGCCTTGGCGCACGCGCTCGGACGTAAAACCCGCACTGTCGTCGATACCACAACGGGCTGGGCGCAGGACAGTCTGCATATTTTCCGCATGGGCTACGAATTGCAGTGTATAGAACGCTCGCCGGTCATGGCCGAGTTGCTGTCTGACGGATTCAAACGCCTGGCCGCACTGGACTGGATGCAGCGGCTGAATCTGGAGCCGCCACGACTGCTGGCCGGCAATGCCATTGAAATCCTGGCCGCATTGGAAACGCCGCCCGATTGCGTCTATCTAGACCCGATGTTTCCGCCCAAGCGGAAAAAATCGGCGCTGGCAAAAAAATCCATGACGGTGTTACGCGATCTGTTGGGTGACGATCAGGATAAGGAACTGCTTTTTGAGGCGGCCTTGAAAGCGGCCGGAAAACGCGTCGTGGTCAAAAGCCCGGACTATGCCGAGCCGTTAGGCGGCAAGCCGAGCGAGAGTTTTCAAGGCAAATTGCTCAGGTTCGATGTGTATTTAAAGTAGTCGTAGGGTACGCACTGCGTACTTTTCTGCTTAATTGATCAGCTTGCCCCCTGTATTAAATAGTTAAGGTGAAAAAATGTCCGACTGGATAAACGTAATTGATCAAAACGCATTGGCTGAAGGTGAGCATGTCGTCGTCGACGTCGATGGAACCGATGTGGCCGTGTTTAAAATCGAGGGCCAGTTTTATGCTATCGAGGACGTTTGCACGCACGACGGCGCAGAAATCGCCAGCGGCAAGCTGGAAGGCTGCGAGATTATCTGCCCGCGCCATGGT
Source organism: Methylobacter sp. Wu1 (assembly GCF_036553575.1). Lineage (NCBI taxonomy): Bacteria > Pseudomonadati > Pseudomonadota > Gammaproteobacteria > Methylococcales > Methylococcaceae > Methylobacter > Methylobacter sp. Wu1. Next base: position 80,408 of record NZ_JAZHOC010000058.1, read on the forward strand.
GCACGTTTTTGCGTGAAAACCGGCGCTGTAAAGTCTCCCCCCGCCTATGAAGATATCGACACTTTTCCGGTACGCATCGAGAACGGCAAAGTACAGGTCAGGGATAATCGCTGGGATTGACGCAGCGATTTATACAATTAATCCCGCGCATCAGTCATTAAGTTCTGCATGAACAGAACGGCGTTATAGTTTATAATTCCGCTCTTTATTTGAATTTTCACTGGCCGGAGCTTGTCGATAGCGTCCGGTTTCGAACGTCTTGGTTAAATAACGCCCCATGCAAGAAATAAATCCGATTAAGCATAAAATAGCCGACCTGAAGAGCCGTGGTGATGCCCTTAGGGGGTATCTTTGACTTCGAAACCAAAAGCGAGCGTCTGGTCGAAGTTTTAAGAGAGCTGGAAAACCCGAAAATCTGGGATAACCCGGAAGTGGCGCAGGCCATGGGCAAAGAGCGCGGCCAGCTGGAAGCGATCGTCAATACGATTCAGGAACTGGAACATGGCCTGGCCGATGCGGAAGAACTGCTGGCCTTGGCTGTGGAAGAAAATGACGAAGAAACCGTCGATACGGTCGTGGACGATCTGGAACAGCTGGAAAAAAAGGTTGCCGAGCTTGAATTCCGCCGCATGTTCTCCGGTGAAATGGACGCCAACAACGCGTTCCTGGATATTCAGGCCGGCTCCGGCGGCACCGAGGCGCAGGATTGGGCCTCGATGATCGAACGCATGTTTTTACGCTGGGGCGAGCGCAGGGGCTTCAAGACCGAACTGATCGAAGAATCGGCCGGGGATGTCGCCGGCATCAAAAGCGCCACGATCAAATTCGAAGGCGACTATGCGTTCGGCTGGCTGCGCACCGAAACGGGCGTGCACCGTCTGGTCAGAAAATCGCCGTTCGATTCGGGCAATCGCCGCCATACCTCATTCGCTTCGGTATTCGTATCGCCCGAAATCGATGACGATATCGACATCGACATCAATCCGGCAGATTTGCGCGTCGACGTTTACCGGGCCAGCGGCGCCGGCGGCCAGCACGTCAACCGTACCGAATCGGCCGTGCGTATCACGCACAATCCCTCCGGCATCGTCGTGCAATGCCAGAGCGACCGCTCGCAGCATAAAAACCGCGATACGGCCATGAAGCAGTTGAAGGCCAAATTGTATGAGCTGGAAATGCGCAAGCGCAGCGAAACTCAGCAGGCTTTGGAAGATACCAAGTCCGATATCGGCTGGGGCAGCCAGATCCGCTCTTACGTGCTGGACCAATCGCGCATCAAGGATTTGCGCACCGGCGTCGAAACCGGCAATCCGCAGGCGGTCCTGGACGGCGATCTCGATCAGTTCATCGAAGCCAGCCTGAAAAGCGGACTGTAAGTAATCACGCAATTTATAGCAAACAGAAAATACACCTGATGGGCGCGAAACCTGCGCTCATCCTATAACGATAAGAGTCAAGATACACATGTCAGAAATTGAACGGGACGAACAGGAACAGATCAGACAACGCCGCAGCAAATTGAGTGAATTGCGCGAAAACGGCATCGCATTCCCCACCGACTTCCGCCGCAACGTGGTTGCCGGCGAAGTGCTGGCCGAATACGGCGAGAAGTCCAAGGAAGAACTCGAAGCAGACCCTGTTCGCGTCAAGATCGCCGGCCGCATGATGACGCGCCGCGTCATGGGCAAGGCCAGCTTCTGCCATATTCAGGATATGTCCGGCAGAATACAGCTTTACGTGACCCGCGATACGCTGCCGGAAGGGTTTTATAACGAGCAGTTCAAAAAATGGGATATCGGCGACATCGTCGGCGCGGAAGGCGTGCTGTTTAAAACCCAGACCGATGAACTCAGCGTCAAGGTCGATGATATCCGCCTGCTGACCAAGGCCTTGCGCCCGCTGCCGGAAAAATTCCACGGCCTCACCGATCAGGAAGTCAAGTACCGTCAGCGCTATCTGGACCTGATCATGAGCGAAGAATCGCGCAACACGTTTCTGGTGCGTTCCAAGATCGTCGCCTACATTCGCCAGTTCCTGATCGAGCGCCAGTTCCTGGAAGTGGAAACCCCCATGATGCAGGCCATTCCGGGCGGCGCCACGGCAAGGCCCTTCATGACGCACCACAATGCGCTGGACATGGGTTTGTATCTGCGCATTGCGCCGGAACTGTACTTAAAGCGCCTGGTTGTAGGCGGCTTCGAGCGCGTGTTTGAAATCAACCGCAACTTCCGTAATGAAGGCCTATCGACGCGGCACAACCCTGAATTCACTATGCTCGAATTCTATCAGGCCTATGCCGAATACCATGAACTGATGGATTTAACCGAAGAGATGCTGCGCGGTTTGGCCGAAAACGTGTTAGGCAAGACGATCATTACTTATCAGGGCGAGCAGTACGATTTCGGCAAGCCGTTCGACCGCATGACCGTGTTCGATTCGATTTTGCATTTCAATCCCGATTTGACGCCAGCGGATATCGATAACCGCGAGGCGGCGGCTAAGGTTGCGGAAAAATTGAAAATTCCGGTCAAGGACGGCTACGGCCTGGGCAAGATACAGATCGAAATCTTTGAGAAAACCGTCGAGCATCGTTTGATGAACCCGACGTTCATCACGGCCTATCCGGTGGAAGTATCGCCATTGGCGCGCCGCAATGACCAAGATCCGCATGTCACGGACCGTTTCGAGTTCTTTGTCGGCGGCCGGGAGATCGCCAACGGCTTTACCGAGCTCAATGACGCCGAAGACCAGGCGGCGCGCTTCCAGAAACAGGTCGAGGAAAAAGAAGCCGGTGACGATGAGGCCATGCACTTTGACGCCGATTATATCGTCGCGCTGGAACATGGCATGCCGCCGACCGCAGGCGAGGGCATCGGCATCGACCGCCTGGTCATGCTGTTCACGGATTCGCCGTCAATCCGCGATGTCCTGCTGTTTCCGCACATGAGACCGAAAGGCTGATGGCGCCGGCAGGACTTTATGGCTTCTTTATATTGGCTGCCTTCGTCGCAGCCAATATACCGTGGGTCAGCGATCGTTTTCTCATGGTTTTCAAACGGGACAAAAACGCCTGGCTGCGCTGGCTGGAATGGCTGGCGATGTATGTCTTGGCAGGCGCTTTGTCTGTCGCTCTCGAATATAAGCTGACCGGTACGCGGCATGCCCAGGGCTGGGAGTTTTATGTCGCGACCTTATGCCTGTTTTTAGTCTTTGCCCTGCCGGGCTTTATTTATCATTACGATCTTAAAAGGCTTTTGTCGAGAAAGACGCCGGATTGATCCGCTAGCAGGTTCTGGCAAGGTACGCGCTGCGTGCCCTACGGCTGCAGATTACTGGTGCTTTAAATAATCGAGCATCGTATCGGCATCGCTGACCGAGAACGGGTCGTCCGGGCAGTTATCGGTCTGTCCCGGTTCGCTGAACAGTTTGATGATTTTTTTGTCATCGACCAGCATCGAATAACGCCACGAGCGGCATCCGAATCCCAGATTTTCCTTCTTGACCAGCATGCCCATGCCCCGGGTAAACTCTCCATTGCCGTCAGGCAGCATTTTTACGTGTTTGATGCCCAGATGCTTGGCCCATTGATACATGGTAAAGGCATCATTGACGCCTAAACAGTACACTTCATCCACGCCCTGGCCGATGATTTCCGGATATTTGGCGTCATAACCCGGCAGATGCGCACTGGTGCAAGTGGGTGTAAATGCGCCCGGCAATGCGAACAGCACAATTTTTTTCCCCGCGAAAATGTCATCCGTAGTGATGTCCTGCCAGCGAAAAGGGTTATCGCCTCCGATACTTTCGTCGCGGACTCGGGTTTTAAAAACAACATTGGGTACCTTATCAGGAGCCATGATTTACCTCCAGTTTTCGTACGGAACTGTCCGGGCGGGCTTTCACCGCACAGCGGTGCTTTTTGCTCGGAACGATGACAATCTATTTGTTTAAGACAATAAAAAATCAATTGTTACCGGTTGTAAAACGATTTATTTTTAAAGATCTGTAAAAATCGCATTCCGTTGATAAATTCAATTTTTCTGAAAGCGGCAAGGGAACAGCCTGGCCTGGGTTTGGAATCATGCGCCGGAGATCTCAGCTTAACCCAAAAATTCAACGTTAAGTATCTGTCCACGATTTGTACGGTAACGAGCAGATATGGAAGTGTAAACTTGCTATATTCATAAAATCTGCAAAATCTGCAAAAATTACAAAATCTACAAAATATTTTTCTTTAAGACTACAATTAATACTCATGCGCCTCGCATGTTCAAACAATCAAGGAGAAAATATTTATGAAGAGATTACTATCTGCGCTGGTTACATCCTGCCTTCTGTTCAGCCTGCAAGCGTTTGCACAGGAAGACTGGCCAGAACCCCAGACACAAGGCGACGCGACATTCGTCAGCGGCGGCATTGGCGAGAGCGAGCGCTCCGCAATGGAGGCCATGAAAAGCGATTACAATTTGAACCTGCTGTTCGCCGCTAAAGGAACAGGTGAATTTCTTGCCGACGTCAATGTGCGGATTGCCGATGCGCAAGGCAACACGGTTGTTGAAGCCGTAGCCGACGGTCCTTTTCTTTTTGCCAGACTCAAGCCGGGAAATTATACCGTTCTCGCCGAGAAAGACGGGAGAGTCTTGCGCCAGAATGCCAAGGTGGGCGGCGGAAAGAGGGCTTCATTGGCTTTCTACTGGCCTGCGCAATAGGCTGACTGCGTTTCAGGAATGATGGTTGCCCAGTAAACTATTCGATCTTTCAATTCCCAGGCTCTTCTTGAGAGAATTGGCAGTAGAGCCTGGGAGTAAGCCTAAATTCGTAACCGCCAGGTTTTAAAACTGATCCTTCAATTTCCGGGTTTCCGCAAATACCCGCAGCGGCGCTTCACCCGGCATGTTGATGTGTTTTTGCAGCGCCGGGCTGTCTTCCCTGAAGAACGGATTGGTCGCTAGTTCCTGCGCTATGGTGGAAGGCACGGTCGGCAGGTGTTTCGCCCGCAATTGATTGACCTCGTCCATTCTTTGCACTAACTGCCGGTTATCGGGCTCTACGCTTAAGGCAAACCGGCCATTGGTCTGCGTGTATTCATGTGCGCAATAAATGCGCGTAGAAGCGGGCAGGGTTTTGAGTTTCTGCAGCGAATGCCACATCTGCTCGGCCGTGCCTTCGAACAGGCGGCCGCAGCCCATGACAAATAACGTATCGCCGCAAAACAGCGCATGGTCTTCGGCAAAATGATAGACGACATGGCCGCTGGTATGGCCGGGCGTGAAAATAACGCTGCCCACATGTCGGCCGAGCGCAATCTGATCGTTTTCACTGACGCCAATATCAATGCCGGGAATACGATTCCTGTCGAAATGGCCCGCGATAATCGTGCAGCCGGTTTCTTCCTTTAATTCCAGATTGCCGCCGACATGGTCGCCATGGTGATGCGTGTTCAGAATGTAGGTCAGGCGCCAGCCTTTTTTATGCAGAACATCCAGAACCGGTCGGGCAAGGGCGGGGTCTACGGCGGCCGTTTCACCGGATGCGGGGTCGCGGATCAGATAAATGTAATTATCGTTCAGGACAGGGATGTGAATAATTTCAAGCATTTATTGGGCTCCAGTCTGTTTCGTCGAATAAAGCAAAAAAGCTGTTTATTATAAGGATGGACTTAAATATTGCTCGATGACAGACAGCAGCCGAAATGTCATCTAAACTAATATCCGATTAATTTTTCATAGTTCTTCGGCCAGCAGGATGGCTGGCGTATAACGATGCTTAACTGGATAACTTATTGGATGTGTAAAATGATTGCAAATCAAACATTCGTCTGCAAAGGCTATCGATTGCAGATTAATCTACGGATAAAAATGGAGAACCGGCATGACTGAACTGAAACGTTATACGGTGTGGGATGCCGGTACGCGCTGGTTTCACTGGATCAATGTGTTTTGCGTCACTGTTCTGGCGGCTGTGGGGCTTGTGATTCTCAACGCCGGCGACCTTGGGGTTCACAATGCCGGCAAAGTGACTCTGAAAACGGTCCATGCCTGGGTCGGCTACCTATTCGCGCTCAATCTGCTCTGGCGTATCGTGTGGGGTTTTTGGGGCAACCGTTATGCGCGGTGGCGATCGATTCTGCCCGGCGGCAGAGGGTATTTTGGAGCGCTGCGCCGCTATGCGGCAGCCTTCTTCACCAGCCGGCCCGAACAGTACCTCGGCCACAATCCGATAGGCCGGCTGTCGGTAACTGCAATTCTTCTGCTCCTGACAGTCCAGGCAATCACCGGTCTGGTGCTGGCGGGCACTGATCTGTTTTATCCGCCCATTGGCCATTGGATCGCGCAATGGGTGGCAGCGCCCGGCGTTCCTCCGGGTTCGCTGGTTCCCTATACGCCCGAGATGTACGATGCGGCCGCCTATGAAGCCATGCGCGCCTACCGCAAACCCGCTGCAGTGGTGCACCTTTATAGTTTTTATATCCTGACCGTCATCGTCATTTTGCACGTGGCGGCGGCAATCATTACCGAGTTAAAGGAAAAGGGCGGCATCATTTCTGCCATGTTTACCGGACAGAAGGTTATAGACGGGCATCCTGTGGATGAGGAGCCCGATAATAGAGATTGAAGCGCTACGGTTTTCCGGGCGTTGTGCTGTTGTTGTCTTTGATATTGGCCAAATTACTCTGAGCGAAGGAGGGTCAGCAGGATGACCGCATCTTCCATGCCTTTGAGCGAATAAGGCTCTCCAGGCATATGATAGAGTAACTGGCCGCTCTGCAGCTTTTTTGCCGCTCCCATGACGGTCAGCTCAATTTCTCCTTGCACGCAATGCACGATGATAGGCATTGGCATGTTATGGCTGGGATATTCTTCGCCTTTGGGTATCACAAGGCGCGCCAATTCCATTTCATCCGTTTTTATAATGGTCTTTGTTTTTTCGTACGGCAGGTCATTCGCCCAACTGGTAAGGTCAACAATTTCTCCCGGAACTGCATGATGTGTCGCCATGGTTATCTCCTCCGCTCATGAAATGTTAATTGGACAAAACGCGTAAAAATTTGCTCAAATTACCTACTGAGCGGACCGGCAGGCTATTTAGCCGGCGGCGAGTAAACGAAGGGCAGGTGTTCGGCTTTCCAGAATCTGGAACGCACATAAGCTTCAAGATCGATCCCGTCCAGGCCTTGGCGGCTGGATGAACCGTCTTCAAGCGCTCTGGCCAGGACGCGTGCCGCGACGACGATGCTGACTTTACGCAAATCCGCAATGGGCGGATAAATCTGGCCGGATGCAAGATAATGCTCCGCCGTGTAATCGGCCAGCGCATAGGCGGACTCAAGCACCATGGCATCAGTAATCCGCGAACATTCCCCCAACACGGCGGCAAAGCCCAGACCGGGGAAGATAAAGGCATTATTGCCCTGGCCGACAGGGTAGCTGTGATCGCCATATTCAACATCGGCAAATGGGCTGCCCGTCGCGACTATCGCCTGGCCCTGCGTCCAGGCAATGATATCTTCGGGAATGGCTTCGCAATTGGCTGTCGGGTTCGACAGCGGGAAGATGACAGGTTGCCGGGTGTTCCTGGCCATGGCTTTGATGATGGGTTCATTAAACAACCCCGGCATGCCCGAAAGCCCGATCAGGACGGTGGGTTTGGCATTGCTTACGACTTCCATGAGATTGGGAACTTCGCCGTTTATCTGCCAGTTTTCATAAACGTCAGCAAATTGCGCGACCGGCAGTTTATAAGCATCGGCCGCAATCCCTTCGACAACCAGCCCTCGGCCATCCATGACGAACATCTGCCGGCGCGCCTGCTCCCGGCTCAGGCCGTCGCGCACCATGCCTTCCTGGATCGCGCTGGCGACACCGACGCCGCCGGCGCCTGCGCCGACCACAACGACAATCTGTCCGGAAAGGGATTCGCCTTTTTTACGGCAAGCCGATAACAGACCCGCGAGCGCAACAGCTCCCGTGCCCTGAATATCATCGTTGAAGCAGGGAATTTGGTTCCGGTACCGTTGCAGCACGTCAAACGCGACATTTTTGGCGAAGTCTTCCCATTGAATGATGGCTTTAGGCCATTTTTTTTGCACGGCCATGACGAATTTATCCACCAGCTCAAAGTAGGCCTGGCCCCGCAGGCGTTTTTCGTGAATGCCCAGATAGCGGGGATCTTCAAGCAATTCGGTCCGGTCCGTGCCCACGTCCAGATTGACCGGCAAGGTCTGAAAAGGGCAGAGTCCGCCCCCGACTGTGTAAAGCGCCAGTTTCCCGACGCAAATGCTCAGCCCGCCCATGCCCTGATCGCCGATGCCGAGGATGGCGGACGCATCCGTGACGACGATCATCCGGATATCGTGCCAGGGATAATTGTCGAGGATGGTTTCAGCCCGGCCGATATTTTGGGCAGACAAGGTCAGGCCGCGAGCCGTCGTATAGATTTTGCTGAATTGCTGAACCGCCAGGCCGATTGTCGGCGTATAGACAATCGGCGCCATCTCTTCCAGGTGTCGCTCGAGCAGCGCGTAAAAAAGCACCTCGGAACGTTCCTGCACGGCTCTAAGGAACTGATATTTTGAAATATCATCAAGCTGTCTTCGAAAATTGGCGTATAAACGGTCTACCTGAATTTCAAGAGTGGTCACCTGTGGCGGAAGCAATCCGTCAAGGCCGAGTTCGATGCGTTCTTGCTCAGTAAAGGCGGTGCCTTTATTGGTCGGCGACAGCCGCAGCAGGATAATGCCGCGGGCGGTAACTTCCACGTAAGTATTGCCGTTTTCATCCACTTTGTAATCGAAGTAATCACTGAGCCGCGACATAAATATTCCTGAGTATTTGAGACGAAATTGCAATGATACAGACTTAAACTGATACCGCACATGACAATGATTAGATATAAAGCATCGGGTTTTTATCTGGCCAGCAAAAAATAATTCTCATGACGGAATAATATGCTTGCCTGAAGCGGGCGCGAATCTACTCATAAGGCGGATAGGTAATTGCCGTACCTTCCACCTTGGCGAAAGGCGTCAGCACATGCAGTTGCCGGTTTGTTTTACTGACGATTTCCTCGACGCGAATGCCGCGCACCGTCAACGCATCGGCAATCAGTGAGCGGTGGCAGCGCCACGGCACGGCTTCGGCGCACATCAACGCGATGCGTTCCTGCTTTGCCTGCCTGATAAGCTCAGCCAGATTGTCAGCAAATTCATCAGTCTGCATGTAGTCGGCGTAACCGCGGAATGCATCGTTCCGCCAGCCCTGGTTAGGGGATTCCGGGCTCGTGCGGCGGAAACCTCCCAAACCGGTGGCGTGCGTATAGCGAATGCCGGCGGATTCAAGCACTTCGGAAAAAGTGTCTTGATTGAATTGCGGATTGTGGCGCGAACGCGGCACGGTGCGCACGTCAATCAGATGAGCCACCGAGTGAGTTTTGAGCAGCTCGATGAATGTTTCCACAGGGCGGGTGGAATGCCCTATGGTCAATATGACAGGTTGAGACTCATGCCTCAATTTCTTCGCAGGCATAAAGCGCTCTGATCCGCGCGCGCAGGACAGGCAGAAGCTGTTGCTCAAACCAGGGATTCCGCTTGAGCCATAACGTATTGCGCGGCGATGGATGAGGCAAGGGCAGGTACTGCGGCGCATATGCCTGCCAATTTCTGACGGTTTCGGTCAACGACGGCTTGCAGCGGCTGCCCAGAAAGTGCCGCTGGGCGTATTGGCCGACAAGCAGCGTCAATTCAATCCGGGGCAGCTCGGCCAGCAATCGGTTCAGCCATAAGTCTGCGCATTCACGGCGCGGCGGCAAATCGCCGCTTTTTCCGCGTCCGGGATAACAATAGCCCATGGGAATGATCGCGATATGCGAGGCATCGTAAAACAGGTCCTTGTCTATGCCCATCCACGCGCGCAGGCGCTCGCCGCTCGGATCGTTCCACGGAATGCCGGTCGCATGCACGCGCGTTCCCGGTGCCTGACCCACGATGAGAAGACGGGCCGTTGCCTCGGCGCGCAGCACAGGGCGCGGGCCAAGCGGCAGATGCTGCTCGCATGCTCGGCAATTGCGTACGGCCGCCAGCAGGGCTTCCAGGGAGGGATACTGGGTTTCGGTCATGCGGATTTGTTTAGTGGTAAACATGAAATAAATCAAAAATTGTAGGTACTAATTTATTTGCGCTTAGGATAGCCATTTTATGCATGTTCCTTAGTGTGAAATACGGAATGCGTAGTTCAATTCAGACTGGTGTTCTGATTTGATTTCAGAATCCACCGCGTCTTCTGATTTTCTTGGCTGTTTGCGTGGGGTAGTGAACTTTATCTAAAATTCAGGCATACCGGTTCTGGATTTCTAAGCTGCCTGTGCGGCAGTGAAGCCGCTACACGCGCAGAAACACGCAGCCACCCCTTTCTAAGCTGCCTGTGCGGCAGTGAAGTCCAGATCATGGGCCAATTGCCTCTCGAAAGCTTTCTAAGCTGCCTGTGCGGCAGTGAAGCTGTGGAAAGGGGCCAATAATAACCTTAGCCATTTCTAAGCTGCCTGTGCGGCAGTGAAGCAAAAATCACTCAGTTTGCTGACGAATACTTATTTCTAAGCTGCCTGTGCGGCAGTGAAGATGTGGGCGCTCTGCGCGTCATGGCCGAAGCCTTTCTAAGCTGCCTGTGCGGCAGTGAAGCCTGTCGGCCAAGGGCATTCCGAAGATCAAATTTTCTAAGCTGCCTGTGCGGCAGTGAAGCCCACACCGATTCGGCCTGACCACCTCGAACATTTCTAAGCTGCCTGTGCGGCAGTGAAGCTTCCATCAATCCCAACTGACCGACATCAATCTTTCTAAGCTGCCTGTGCGGCAGTGAAGGCCGGCGCCACAGCATGCGGCGATATTGAGGCTTTCTAAGCTGCCTGTGCGGCAGTGAAGTCGAGATAGTGAGTATTTGCGTGTTCCTGTCCTTTCTAAGCTGCCTGTGCGGCAGTGAAGACTTCTTCTTGTTCGTTGTACTGCCCACATTTTTTCTAAGCTGCCTGTGCGGCAGTGAAGGGACTTGAAAGACATTATCAGTGCCGCGCAAATTTCTAAGCTGCCTGTGCGGCAGTGAAGGACCAAAGCGATCCATTTACAGAACCTCGATATTTCTAAGCTGCCTGTGCGGCAGTGAAGAATCAAGCTGTTAAAGAAACAGCAAGTTAATCTTTCTAAGCTGCCTGTGCGGCAGTGAAGACGGGGGCCGCGTCTTCGGGATTCATGCGTGATTTCTAAGCTGCCTGTGCGGCAGTGAAGGAAGCCAACCGGCCTGAAAGTCGATGTGAGCCTTTTCTAAGCTGCCTGTGCGGCAGTGAAGTGATACTGCAAAGCGGCCCGGAGCAGACGAGCTTTCTAAGCTGCCTGTGCGGCAGTGAAGACTCGGGCAAGCTCTTAAGGGTTTATGAAAAATTTTCTAAGCTGCCTGTGCGGCAGTGAAGGATTCGGGTACTTCTATAATTGTTTCTGAATTTTTCTAAGCTGCCTGTGCGGCAGTGAAGGCAATTTTAGCTAAATAATAATATCCTGGTCATTTCTAAGCTGCCTGTGCGGCAGTGAAGATTGGTGCCGATCAGCGCTATCCAGTAATAACTTTCTAAGCTGCCTGTGCGGCAGTGAAGTTATCCGCAAAGGATTGGGACTTGGCGACGATTTTCTAAGCTGCCTGTGCGGCAGTGAAGATCGAAGCTCAGCGCAGAGCAGACGAGTTGCATTTCTAAGCTGCCTGTGCGGCAGTGAAGATGCAACTAGACAAAGACAAGATTGATTTCCATTTCTAAGCTGCCTGTGCGGCAGTGAAGATAAAAGTAATTTAACGATAAGGATAAAAAATTTTTCTAAGCTGCCTGTGCGGCAGTGAAGAGCCAATTTGACGGTTTCGTTAATCCTGATGCCTTTCTAAGCTGCCTGTGCGGCAGTGAAGGGAAGAAGCGCGAAAAACAGCTTCCGCGCCCCTTTCTAAGCTGCCTGTGCGGCAGTGAAGATGGCGGATGCGTTCAAGACAGTGGGTGCTGCCTTTCTAAGCTGCCTGTGCGGCAGTGAAGCAATGTTTTAAAATTGTTCAACATGTGCAACATTTCTAAGCTGCCTGTGCGGCAGTGAAGGCAGATCGTTTTCGCCTAACTGCTTTTTTATATTTCTAAGCTGCCTGTGCGGCAGTGAAGAAACTATTGCCCAGCAGATTAACGAATTGACATTTCTAAGCTGCCTGTGCGGCAGTGAAGAACCGATTAATTTTAGAGTGGTCTGCCCCGCATTTCTAAGCTGCCTGTGCGGCAGTGAAGCAAACAGACCAACAGCGCCCCCCAGCAAC